>NZ_DASSCY010000305.1:0-24096 GCF_035697385.1 Mycobacterium sp.
CCCCACATGCGGGCATACGGCGTGCCGATCACGGCGTCGTCGCTGGCGATGACGATGTCGGCGCACAGGGCGTAATCGCTCGCGCCGCCGACGCACCAGCCGTGCACCTGGGCGATGACGGGTTTGGACGCGCGCCAGATCGCCATGAACTTCTGGGTCGGGCCGGTCTCGCGGGCGCTGACCATGGCGAAGTCCTTGCCAGGGTCCCAGCGCCCGTCGGTGTTCATCGCGTCGCCCCAGTGCTTGAATCCCTCACCGAAGTCGTAGCCGCCGGAAAAGGCGCGGCCGGCGCCGCGCAGCACGATGACTTTGATGTTTGGGTCGCGTTCGGCGAGCCCGATCGCCTGTTCGATCTCGTCAGGCATCGGCGGGACGATGGTGTTGAGGTGCTCAGGACGGTTCAAGGTGACGATGGCCACCGGACCATCCGTCTTGTAGAGCAGGGTCTCGAACTGCGGTGGCTGACTGGTGGAGGAGGTCGGCATAGCAGAAGTCGAGTCACTTCGACTTCGGAAGTCAAGCGTGGTCGATCAGGAGCCGTTGTTGTCCGGCTGGGCTTCCAGCCCGTCACAGACCGGTTCGTAGTCGATACTGTCGGCGACCCAATCGGCCCACTGATCCGGGTTCATCGTGTGAGTGAGCTTGTCGCACAGCTCGGCCGGCCACACCGCCGGTCCTGGCCAGGTCCGGATGGTGCCGTCGAGCAAGCCGGCAACGATGAGCCGACCGTCAGGGCTGAACGCCACGCTGGGTGCCGATTTGTATACCGGCAGTTTCGGGCCGACCGGCTGCTGGTTGTTCGCGTCCCATAAGCGCACGCTGTTGTCCTGCGCGCCGGACACGATGTACCGCCCGTCAGGACTGAATGCGACGCTGGTGACGTTTCTCTGATGTCCGGTGATGGGTTGACCGATCAGCCTGCCGCTCTGCGCATCCCACACTCGCACAGTGTCGTCGCCGCTTGCGCCGGTTATCACGCGAGCACCGTCATGACTGAATGCGACACTTGTTACTCTGCGATCGTCGAGGTTGGGATCGTGGTCGCCGATCATGGGCGTTGTCGTGATCGGTGTGCCGTTCGTCGCGTCCCACACTGACACCTTGGCGCCGTCCTGGGCAACAGCAACGCGACGACCGTCATGGCTGAAAGCCAGTGCGGTGACGGAGTTTTCGCCTACCTGGATGGGTTCGCCCTCGGGTGCTCCGCCGGTGAGGTTCCATTGTCGTAGCGCATCCTCGCCACTTCCGCGGGCAACGATCCGTTCGCCCCGGAACGCCAGCGTGGTGACATCGCCTTGCGCCATGGGAATCGAAGGGCCGGCCGGATCGCCTTCCGGTACCTCCCATGCCTGCACGGTGCCTTGGTTGGTAGCGGTCGCCAAAAGTGCTCCATCACTACGTAATACAGGTGCCGAACGGCCTCCTGATTCCGCCGTGAAGGGCCGCCCGACGGGCGTACCGGAGCGGTCCCACGCCTGGACAGTGCCGTTCGCGGTCACCGAGACGATCTGGTCGCCTGAGAAGGCCAAGTTCAGCACATGTAGGCCCGGGTCTTCTTTGGACTGGGTGGATGGCGCCATGTTTGGTGCGTCCCAAATCCGGACGCTGCGGTCATCGCTGACCGAGACGACACTGTCCCCTGCGAAGGTCACCGCTTTGACATCTAGGCCGTGTCCTGACAGTGTGCCGACAAGTTTGCCGGTCTGGGTATCCCACAGCCGCACGGCGTCATCGTCGACACCTCCGGTGGCGACGCGGTCACCATTGGGGCTGAACGCCACCGTCCAGACGCCGCCCCGGTGGGGAATCGATGTGGCGGCGCGCGTGCCGTCCGTCGCATGCCACAGCCACACGTTGTCTCCCTGACCTGCAGTGGCGATGCGGTCACCGAGCGGGCTGAATGCGACGCTCCAAACCGGTCCTTGACCGGCGTTCATCCGTACGCCGATGGGCTGCTTACTGTCCCGGTCCCACTGCTGGACGGTGCCGTCTTCACTCCCAGTGACAATGGTTTTCCCGCTCATCGCCACGCTCATCAGCTTCGAAGGGCCGGTATCGATGTCATTCCCGACTTGCCGCGCCGTTGTCGCGTCCCATATCCGCATGGTTCGGTCGGTGCTGGCCGACACGATGTACTGCCCATCAGAACTGACGGCGAGACTCCGTACCGGGGCACCCGCCTCGGACACCCGCAGGGGCGTCGACTGGCCAGTGGCCGGATCCCAAATCTGGATCGTGCCGTCATTACTGCCGGTGACGACCTTCTCGCGGGCGTAGCCCACGCTCCAGACGGGTCCATGGCCGGTGTCGATGTCCTCGCCGACCTGCTTTCCCGTTGTCGTGGTCCAAACTCGGACTGTGCCATCCCAGCTGCCGGTGGCGAAGCGCTCGCCGTCGGCGCTTGCCGCAACGCTGGTAACGGCGTGGTTCGTCTGGATGAGTTTTCGCATGTCGCGGCGTGCGATGACCGCGTGGAACAGCCAAGCCGAATCGCCTGGCGGCGCGACTTGCGGCGCTGCCAGGATCTGTTGCAGCGCACGGAAATCGCCGCCGTTGCGCTCGTTGTTCAGCATGTCGCGGCCTTCGAAAACCAGGCGCATGGCGGTGGCCTGATGGAATTGCTCGTCAGCGGCGCGTTTGGCGTCGACGGCAGTACGTTCAGCTTCGACAGCCTTGCCTTTCGCGTCGACCGCATACCAGCCGATGCCAGCCGCGACAAGAGCCACCACCACGGCGGCTGCCGTCGCTATGACGAATCGCTTTCTGCTCCTTCCTATTTGGGCCGCGTGAAGTTCTGCAGTGATTTGTTTGTCCTGCGCCGCCTGTAATTCCTTGGCGTGGCGCTGCTGTTCTTCTTCGACCAGTTCGTTCTCACGGCGGCGACAGGCCTTCAAGTAGTCGTTGGCGGGGTCGTTCCAACCGGTGAAGTAGTGGCCCTTCGCAGCGAGCTTCTCGGCCTCGAGGAGCCGGGTGCCGCGCAGCGCGAGGTCGCTGTCGAGGCTTCCACGGTCGCGCCAATCCTTGGCCAGGAGCCGAATGCGCTCAGCGAATTTGAGGTCCTGGCTCTCGATCCGCAGCCAGCCGGCCAGCTCCTTCCACTGGCGCAGCAGGCTTTCCAGTGCGACTTCGATGTAGACCTCGCCGCGAAGCTTCTTTCGGACAAGTAGGCGTTTCTCCACGAAAGCGTCGATGAGTTCATGACTTTCGGGCGGAAGATCCTTCAGGCGAGCGATGCGGCGCCCCGGCCGGCTGCTGTCCAGGTTGATGGACGCCAGCGACGGGACGAACGCCTCGCGCAGGATGTCCAGGCGCGCCTTTCGTAGCTCGGGGTCATCTCCGAGGATCTTGTCGACCTCGGTCTGAACGATGCGCTTGAGGCCGCCCATCCGCGTGTACTCGTCAAGCGTCAGATCGCCGTCGCCGCCGTATTCCGCGCATAGCCGTTCCAATGTCAGTGCGAGCAACGGCAGCCCGTCGGCGGTGGGTGCATCCTTCATCAACTGCTCGGTCAGCGCAGGCTCAATCGTCAAGGGCAGCCCGGCATCTGAGGCGCGTTTGGCGGGTCCCTCGATGACTTCCTTGAACTGCCCCGGCGGCATTTCCTTGAGGTCGTTGAACGACCGGCTTGCCACCCCGGCCAGCTGCGGTGCCGAGTGCAGTGGCTCGTAGCTGTCGGCGCGGATTGTGACGACCAGCAGCAGCGTCGGAGCCACACCGTCTCGGCACCTGAGCAGGTCGGCGACGATGCTGAGGAACGGGTCGGCCTCGGACGTCGACGTGATCTGGAACAACTCCTCGGCCTGATCCAGCGGAAGCACCAGCGTCGGCGCCGCCTGCCGCGGATCCGGAGCGATCAGTCGCGCCTTCGCGGCTTGTCGAGCCTCTTCTAGCCAGGTTTGCAACTGCTCGGCTTTGTCGGGCGTGCAGGCGCGCCTGATGTCGCCCAGTTCGGGGCCATCAAGGCCGACTCTCTTGCGCACCTCGCAGATCGCGTTGGCCAGGCCATGGTCGCCAGTGAGAACGGCTCGCTCCGGACGGATGACTTCCAGCGGCAGGAAGCGGCGATCATCCTTGTACAGCCGGGGAAGCAGCCCCGCTCGCAGAAACGCCGACTTTCCTGCGCCCGACGGTCCCTGGATGACGAGCATCGTCTCCACGCCGGCAACACGCATGCCCCGCAACGCGTCCAGGCCCCGGACGATCTGGGCGTCGCGGCCGAAGAAGACCGCGGCGTCGTGCCTGTCCAGCGAGGCCCACCCGCGGTAGGGGGGACGGTCCCGATCATCTGGCGGAGGCCATGGGAAGTAGTCCGTCCCCATTCCGAGGGCTCGAAGGCCCACGAGCAGCCGTTCCAGGCCGTCCTTGGAGAACTGGACCGAGTCACCGGACTCGAGGGTGATGGTTTCGACCTCGGACCCATTGGCGAACAGGTCGCAGCGCTGCCATTCCGAAGTGATGGAGCTGTTGTCCGACGGTTCCAGGCGCGCGGCCACGATGGTCTTTCGCAGGTCTTCTGCGTAGAGGTACTCGGCCTTGCAGTGTGCGGAGTTCTCCCAGTGCTGCGAGAGCAGGCAGATCACCGCTTCGCACCGGTTGCTGGCCTGACGCAGCGCTTCCTTCCAACGCTGTCCGGCCTCGATCCCGGTATCGGTGAAGTCGAGGAAGATCTCGTTCTCGAGGCTGGGCTCGTTCTCGATGAGCCATTTCTTTACGGCCGCGGCCTCGTTGTTATTGCGGCTGGAATGGCTGATGAATACACGCACACGATCACCCGACTAGATCAAAGGCAGCAACCCGCCGTGGGCTCACTTCACCAGTGTCAAGCGAGTGGGCCGGTTCTGGAGCAAATTGCCTGATTTGTTCGCTGGCCACGTCGCAAGCCTGACTGTCATAAAACGGGCGGGCTAGAGTAGCCGGCTACCTGCAAATGCAGACCTTCGTGACGGGCCGGCGATTCCGCTACCTATGGATCGAGGTTCCGCAGACAAACCGTCGTCCTTACCGTAACTTTCACAGCATGTTGCGCGTCATCCAGTGGGCGACCGGATCGGTCGGCCGGCATGCCGTCGCCGCGGTCCACGATCATCCCGATCTCGAGCTCGTCGGCGCGCTGGTCTACAGCGGCGCGAAGGCCGGCCGCGACGTCGGGGGCATCTGCGGAATCGGCGACATCGGTGTCGTCGCAACCGACAATCCCGACGACATCGTCGCGCTCGACGCGGACTGCGTGCTCTACATGCCGCAGGGTGAGATGAACCCGAAGGGCGCCGTCGACGACATCTGCCGGCTTCTCGCGTCTGGCAAGAACGTGGTGTCGACGGCCGTCACCGGTCTGATCTATCCACTGAGCCTTGGCGAGAAGGTGGTTGAACGGCTCGAGTCGGCATGCGCTGAGGGCCGGACGTCCTTCCACGCCACCGGTATCGAGCCGGGCTGGGCCGCCGAGGTGCTGCCACTGACGATGTCGGGCCTATTCCAGCGGATCGACTCGCTACTGGTTCAAGAGCTGATGGACTACACCACCTACGACAGCGCCGACATGCTCTTCGACATCATGGGATTCGGCAAGCGTCCCGACGAACCCGTTCCCATGGCCGACGCGGCCATTGCGGGCGTCACGTTCCGTGCACCGCTGATGCTTGTCGCCGACGGGCTCGGTGCCACGATCGACGACTTCGTCTATCACCGAGAGATCGCCGTCGCCGATGCGGCTTTCGACATCAAGGCGGGCCGCATCGAGTCGGGTACGGTCTCCGCGCAGCGATTCGGCTACACAGCTGTCATCGACGGCCGGCCGGCGCTCACCGTCGAGCACATCACCCGCCTCGGTGACGACCAGGCGCCCGACTGGCCGACCGGCCGCGGCTGGAAGGTGACCGTCGAGGGCCGGCCGTCGATGGTGCTGGATTCCCAGATAGCCACCCACGGGGAGGACGAGACAGATCAAGGTTGCCTTGGCACGGCGATGCATGCCGTGCACGCGATCGCGCCGGTGTGCGCCGCAGCCCCGGGAATCCGGACTTTCCTTGACCTTCCGATGATCGTCGGCCGCGGGGTGCTGGCCAGTCAGTGAGCGATCAGGTCAGCCGCGGATCGCGTCGAAGTGGACCAAAGCGCCTGACTGCCGCAGAAATTCAATCCGCAGCCCGGCGCCCGCCAGCCAGTCGTGCAGATCGTCGATACTGCCGCCAGGCCCGAAGAGCCCCGCGCGCTGGAACGCCCCGATGATCAGGTCCTGCCGCCATCCGGCGCCGCGGACGACAGCGTCGCCGATAAGGCGGCCGTCAGTTCGCAGGCAGCGCGCGATCTCCCGGACCGCCGCCGCTGGGTCCGGCAGACAGTGCAGGCCATTGAACGACACGCACAAGTCGAACTCGTTGTCGCCGAACGGCATCCGCTCGATATTCGCTTCGGTGAACTCAATATCGGCGCGGCCCATCGCGGAGGCCCGTCTCCTGGCCCGCGCCAGCATGTCTGATGAGATGTCCGCGGCCACATACCGCACTTGTTGGTCCGCGCGCAGGCCACGCAACGCGATTCCTCCGCCGCACGGGACATCCAACACCGTAGTGCCATCGGGCAGGGCGCCCAGCTTGCGCATATTGTCGAATAACAAGCGGGTGTCGGTGCCCCATAATGCAAACCCGCCGGGCCTTGCCAGCCATTCGCGCTCGGCGACAAAGTCATAAGCTGCGCCGCCAAACCTACCGATCGCGCTTTCGTTCCAGGTCCCGCTCACATCGGCCATGACTCAACCATCCCGCCCATGCGCACGGGCGGTCAACCCTGCGTCTCTTTGCCCAGTGTCCGGTGCAGGAACTCGAATATCAGCGCCGACCTGAATGCCGTCTGCGCGTTGTCGGCCGCCCCGGCGTGCCCACCTTCGATGTTCTCGTAGTAATGCACGGGATGGCCGACCGCTTCCAGCGCCGCTGTCATCTTGCGGGCGTGTCCCGGATGCACCCGGTCGTCGCGGGTGGACGTGGTGATAAGCACCGGCGGATACCGTCGATCCGCTGAGATGTTCTGATACGGCGAATATTTCGAGATGAACGCCCAATCGTCGGGTTCGTCGGGATCGCCGTACTCGGCGACCCACGACGCACCAGCCAGCAGCAGGTGGAATCGCCGCATGTCCAACAGCGGCACACTGCAGACCAGAGCGCCGAACAATTCTGGATACTGCGTCAACATGATGCCCATCAGCAGGCCACCGTTGGAACCGCCTTGCGCCGCAAGCTGTTCGACGGTGGTGATGCCGCGATCCACTAGATCCCTTGCCACAGCGGCGAAGTCCTCGGCCACCAAATGCCGGCCTTCCCGCATGGCCTGCGTGTGCCACGTCGGTCCGTACTCGCCGCCGCCACGGATGTTGGCAAGCACATACGTTCCGCCACGGGACAGCCACAGTCGGCCCAGCACACCGTCATAGCCAGGAGTCCTGGCGACCTCGAAGCCGCCGTAGCCGCCCAGCAGTGTGGGGCCTGGCGCTTCGACGTGTTGGTGACCGACCACGAAGTAGGGAATTGCCGTGCCGTCGTCCGAGGTCGCGAAATGTTGAGTGACGACGAGGTCGGCTGCATCGAAGAACGACGGCGCCCGCTTGATCTCCTGCAGCTCGCCGCCAGCAGCGCCGTACAGCAACCGGGACGGCGTATCGAAACCGCTTGAATCCAAGAAGATTTCGTCGCCAAGATGATCGACAGCCGCGATCACCGTATTGGTGTTCTCCGGTATGCCTGGCACTGGTTGGGCCGCCCACGACCCGGGCGTCAGCACCTCGACTCGGCTGGCCACGTCGGCCAGTGTCACCACGATCAACTTGTCGAGCGTCCACGCGTAGTGATTCAGGCTGGTGTGTTCGTCAGGTTCGAAAACGACATGCAATTGCGCTGTACCGGCAAGGAATTCAGAGTAATCGGCGGCCAGCAGCGAGCCGGCCGTGTACTGGGCGGAGCCGGTGTACCAGTCGGTGCGCAGCTCGATCAGCAGCCAGTCGCGGTGCACCGAGACCGTCGCGTCGCTCGGTGCATCGATACGGATCAGTTCGTCGCCGCGAAGTTCGTAGACCTCGTCGTTGAAGAAGTCGACGGCGCGGTGCAGCACCGTCCGCTCGAATCCCGGTGTGCGGTCCACCGATGCCGCCACGATGACATCGGTGTCCGCGCCGCTGAACAGCGTCTGGGCGTCGTCGAGCGGCTGTCCGCGGCGCCAGCGCTTGACCAGCCGCGGATACCCGGACTCGGTCAGCGAGCCGTCACCGAAATCAGTGCCGAGCAGGACGGTGTTTTCGTCCTCCCAGCTGATCTGCGTCTTGGCCTCGGGCAGCTCAAAGCCTCCGGTAACGAATGACCGTGTGCGCATGTCGAATTCGCGTACAATCGCCGCATCTGAGCCGCCGCGCGACAGGCTGATCAGCGCGAGCGTGTGGTCAGGCTCGATGACGTCGGCGCCGGCCCACACCCAGTTCGCGTCGTCGGCCTCCGCGAGCGCATCGACGTCGATGACGACGTCCCACTCGGGCTCCTCGGTGCGATAACTGTCCAGCGTCGTGCGGCGCCACAACCCGCGCGGGTTGGCCGCATCGCGCCAGAAGTTGTACAGGTAGTCGCCGCGGCGTCGGACGTACGGAATCCGGGCGTCGGTGTCGAGCACCTCCAGCGCCTCGGCGCGCATCTGCTCGAACCGTCCCCCGCAAGCGGGAGGTGCCCCCACGCTGCTTGTGAACTCGGTCAGCGTTGGTTCATTGTGCTTTCGCACCCAGTCCAGCGCGTCGTCGCCGGTGATGTCTTCAAGCCAGAGGTAGGGGTCGTCGTCCACGAGAACCATTCTGGCGGGCGGGCGTAGTGTGAGCTCGGTTACACCGATTCGCCTAACTGACCCGAGGGATCACGATGACCATTTACGCCCGTCCCGGTGCAGCGGACGCTCTGATGTCGTACGAGTCGCGGTACGGCAATTTCATCGGCGGGGAGTGGGTGCCGCCGGTAGGTGGTGAGTACTTCGAGGACCTGACGCCGGTGACCGGGCAGCCGTTCACCGAGATACCGCGTTCGAGCGAGGCCGACATCGACAAGGCGCTCGACGCCGCCCACGGCGCCGCCACCGCATGGGGCAAGACCGCACCTGGCGAGCGCGCCAACGTCCTCAACAAGATCGCCGACCGCATCGAGGAGAACCTCGAGTCGCTGGCCCTGGCTGAGGCGTGGGACAACGGCAAGCCGATCCGCGAGACGCTGGCCGCCGACATTCCGTTGGCGGTCGACCACTTCCGCTATTTCGCCGGCGCCATCCGCGCGCAGGAGGGTTCGCTGTCGCAGATCGACGACGACACCGTGGCCTATCACTTCCACGAACCGCTCGGCGTGGTCGGCCAGATCATCCCGTGGAACTTCCCGATCCTGATGGCCACCTGGAAACTCGCGCCGGCTCTTGCCGCGGGCAACGCCGTCGTGCTCAAACCCGCCGAGCAGACCCCGGCGTCGATCCTGTATTTGATGAGCCTGATCGGTGATCTGCTGCCCGCGGGTGTGCTCAACGTGGTCAACGGCTTCGGCTTCGAAGCCGGCAAGCCGCTGGCGTCCTCGAACCGCATCGCCAAGATCGCGTTCACCGGCGAGACCACCACCGGCCGGCTGATCATGCAGTACGCGTCGCAGAACCTGATCCCGGTCACGCTGGAACTGGGCGGCAAAAGCCCCAACATCTTCTTCTCCGACGTGATGGCCGCAGGAGATGACTTCCAGGACAAGGCGCTGGAGGGCTTCACCATGTTCGCCCTCAACCAGGGCGAAGTGTGCACGTGCCCGTCGCGCAGCCTGGTCCAGGCCGACATCTACGACCAGTTCCTGGAGCTGGCCGCGATCCGCACCAAGGCCGTGCGCCAGGGCGACCCGCTGGACACCGAAACGATGATCGGCAGCCAGGCCTCCAACGACCAGCTCGAAAAGGTGTTGTCCTACATCGAGATCGGCAAAGATGAAGGCGCCAGGGTCGTCACCGGCGGTGAGCGCGCGCAGCTCGGCGGCGATCTCAACGGCGGCTACTACGTGCAGCCCACCATCTTCGAAGGCCACAACAAGATGCGGATCTTCCAGGAGGAGATCTTCGGGCCGGTGGTGGCCGTGACGTCGTTCAAGGACTACGACGACGCCATCAGCATCGCCAACGACACGCTCTACGGCCTGGGTGCCGGGGTGTGGAGCCGTGACGGCAACACCGCCTACCGCGCCGGCCGCGACATCAAAGCCGGCCGGGTATGGACCAACTGCTACCACGCCTACCCCGCACACGCGGCCTTCGGCGGCTACAAGCAGTCCGGAATCGGCCGCGAGAATCACAAGATGATGCTCGACCACTACCAGCAGACCAAGAACCTGCTCGTCTCCTACAGCAACAAGGCCCAGGGCTTCTTCTAAAGATGGAGGTGCCGAGTCGGGCGTTGATCACCCAGGCCGCCGCGGACCTGCTGGCCAAGCTGGCGGACCGGCACGGCGCGTTGATGTTTCACCAGTCGGGCGGCTGCTGCGACGGGTCCTCGCCGATGTGTTACCCCGACGGCGAGTTCCTGGTCGGGGACCGCGACATCCTGCTGGCCGTGCTCGACGTCGGCGACGGGGTGCCCGTATGGATCTCCGGCCCGCAGTACGAGGCGTGGAAACACACCCAACTGGTGATCGACGTCGTGCCGGGCCGCGGCGGCGGATTCAGCGTCGAAGCCCCTGAAGGTATGCGGTTTCTGTCCCGCGGCCGCGCGTTCACCGACATTGAGAACCAGGCCCTGGCGCAACAACCACCGGTCACCGGCGCCGACTACGCCACCGGCACCCGCCCCGCGCAGAACGGCACGCACATCGTCGCCGAAGCCGTCGATGCTTGTCCGGTTCCCGCGGGGCGTGGCACAAAGGACTAGCGCGCAGATCGCGTTAACCTTCCAGGTGTGATACCGCTGCCACGCGCGTGGTTGCTGACCAGTGCGATGCTCGTCGGCGCCGCGGTCGGGTTGATCGTCGGGATCGCCTCGACCCTGTTGGTCGACGCCGCCATCCGGCCCGATGTCGTCATCGCGCTTGTCGTCGGTATACCGAGCGCGATCGGGATGCTGACCATCCTGCTGTCGGGGAGACGCTGGGTGACGACGCTGGGCGCGTTCATCCTCGCCATCGCGCCGGGGTGGTTCGGCGTGCTCGTCGTAATTCAGGTGGCCCACGGTGCCTGACCAGCGAGACCACGACACCCTGTCCGGCGATCCGACGTCGCCGTTCTTACCCACCTTCACCGGCGAGTTCCCCGCGGCGCCGGGTGCCGTCGCCATCGAGGATCCGCCGTCGGAGCCGCTGCCGACCCCGGCCCAGTCGATCGTCGTGCCGGGTGCCTACCAGTACCTCAAGCGATGGACGTTCGTCCTCGTCGTGGCCGGGGTGTGGGTCGTCGCGGCTGCCGCCGGGGTTGGCCTGTACTACTGGTGGTTCCACTCCCTCGACAAGACGCCATCCGTCTTCGTTGTGCTGCTCTTCCTCGTCGTGTGCACCGTTGGCGGCCTGATCACCGCGATGGTGCAGAACAAGCCGCTGGTTTCCGGGCTGTCCGTCGCGCTGATGTCCGCGCCGCTAGCGGCGGTCGGCGCCGCCGCGGTGCTGCACGGCATGTACTTCTGCGATGTCGTGGGCCGCTGCCTGCTGGGGGTTGTCCCCTACTAGGGTTGGCTGGGTGACCCACTATGACGTCGTCGTTCTCGGAGCTGGCCCCGGCGGATACGTCGCAGCCATTCGCGCCGCCCAACTCGGGCTGAACACCGCAGTCGTCGAACCCAAGTATTGGGGCGGGGTATGCCTCAACGTCGGCTGCATTCCCTCCAAGTCGCTGCTGCGCAACGCCGAGCTATCCCACATCATCACCAAGGAAGCCAAGACATTTGGCATCAGCGGCGAGCCCAGCATGGACTACGGCGCCGCTTTCGACCGCAGCCGTAAGGTCGCCGACGGTCGCGTGGCCGGTGTGCACTTCCTGATGAAGAAGAACAAAATCACCGAGATCCACGGCTACGGGAAGTTCAAGGACGCCAACACACTCGAGGTCGACCTCAACGAGGGCGGCACCGAGACCGTCACGTTCGACAACGCGATCATCGCCACCGGCAGCAGCACCCGGTTGGTGCCCGGCACCTCGCTGTCGGAGAACGTGGTCACCTACGAGGAGCAGATCCTCTCCCGCGAGCTGCCCAAGTCCATCGTGATCGCCGGAGCCGGTGCGATCGGTATGGAGTTCGGGTACGTGCTGAAGAACTTCGGCGTCGACGTCACCATCGTCGAGTTCCTGCCGCGGGCGCTGCCCAACGAGGACGCCGAGGTGTCCAAGGAGATCGAGAAGCAGTTCAAGAAGCTCGGCGTCAAGGTGCTCACGGGCACCAAGGTGGAGTCGATCCAGGATGATGGGTCGACGGCTACCGTCCGGGTGAGCAAGGACGGCAAGTCCGAGGAGATCAAGGCCGACAAGGTGCTGCAGGCCATCGGCTTCGCGCCCAATGTCGAGGGCTTCGGGCTGGAGGCTGCAGGCGTTAAGTTGACCGAACGCAAGGCAATTGGGGTCGACGACTACTTGCGAACCAACGTGCCGCACATCTACGCCATCGGCGATGTCACCGGCCTGCTGCAGCTGGCCCACGTCGCCGAGGCGCAGGGCGTCGTCGCGGCCGAAACTATCGCTGGCGCAGAGACTTTGGCGCTCGGCGACTACCGGATGATGCCCCGCGCGACATTCTGCCAGCCGCAGGTCGCCAGCTTTGGGCTGACCGAGGAGCAGGCCCGCGACGAGGGCTACGACGTCAAGGTCGCGAAGTTCCCGCTCACCGCGAACGGTAAGGCGCACGGGCTCGGCGACCCCAGCGGGTTCGTCAAGCTCATCGCCGACGGCAAGTACGGCGAGCTGCTTGGCGGTCACCTGATCGGTCACGATGTGTCCGAGCTGCTGCCGGAGCTGACCTTGGCGCAGAAGTGGGATCTGACCGTCAACGAGCTGGCCCGCAACGTGCACACCCACCCGACGCTGTCAGAAGCCCTGCAGGAATGCTTCCACGGCCTGGCCGGCCACATGATCAACTTTTGAGAGCCATCTGGGTCGCCGGTGTCGGCGGATTGGTGGTCGGCCACATCCTGTGGCTGGCCGGCATTTCCGCTGCGGGCGCGACGCGGACCGTCAGCAGCTGGGTGTTGGTCGTTGCCGCGGTGTCCTTCGTGGTCGGCGCGGCGTCGGCGGCGCTCGGCTGGCGCTCCTACCGGCGCAAGTCCGAAGTTTGGGCGGCGTTCCTCTTGGCCCTGCCCGTATCTCCGGTGTTCTTGTCGCTGACCGTGCTGGGCGTGACCTACCTGTAGCCCATCTGTGTGGCGCGCGTCACTTTCGCGCGACGTGATGCGCGATCTCACGGACCCCGGCCGTCATTACGCTAGCTGGCCTAATTATTTGCCTGGTACGTTGGAAGATGTTGAACTCGCCAGCAAGGGCGAGATTAGAGTGCGCGATCCAGGTCGAGTCGCTATGCCTTCTTCTTTGCTGTGCGACGACGCTCCTGCATCGAGGCCGTTGGGCATTGGAGGCGTACGGTGGGCGATCCGCTTATGACATCTGTCGACCTGATTCGCCAGGCAATCGGAAATCAAGTCCGGGAGCTCGGTGGCGACGATGCTGAGGTCGACAGCATCGCGATGTCGGCCGCCTACGCGGTGTGGGTCTGGACGGCAAACCAACTGGCCCGCACGTAGGCGGACCAGCGTTAGTCAGGGAAGTCCAGCGGTATCTTCAGCGTCGCCATAGTGGCGGCCAGCGCATCGTATTGTCCTGCCAGCGTGCAGAATTCGATGAGCTGCGGCTTGGTCAGTTGGTCCGACAGCGCCGCCCAGGTCTCGGGTGACATCGAGCGGGTGATGACGAACTCGTCGGTCGCCGTGATCAGCACACGCTGCCGTTCGGTGAGTCCTTCGGCGTCGGGGCCTTCGAAGATCTTGGCCTGAAGCTCGGAGTCAACCCCTCGGCTCTTGGCCAGCCGGCGATGCTGCTGTAGCTCGTACTCGCAGTCACGGAGATGGCCCACACGCAGGATCACCAGTTCGGCGTCCTTGCGCGACAGCTTGCCCGCGTAGAGCAGGTATCCGGAGAACGGCAGCCAGGCCAAGAACAGCAGCCGGTGCTGGCCGAGCACGTTGAACAAATGGAACTTCGGAGCGCGGATGCCTCGCGCGCCGATCTTCGCGATGGCCCAGTTGATCGGCCCCAGCTCGCGAAAGCCGCCGGGAGGGATGCGCGCAGGCGCTGTTTCCGTCATGGCTGTTTCACCAGATAAGGCGACACGGTGCTGCGGTGCTCGTTGATGTCCAGTGCACGCCCAAGTGCGGGAAACGCCCGTTGCGGACAGTTGTCGCGCTCGCAGACTCGGCAGCCCGCCCCGATCGGCGTGGCGTTGTCACCGGTCAAGTCGAGTCCCTCCGAGTAGACCAGCCGCGGCGCGTGCCGAAGTTCGCAGCCAAGGCCGATCGCGAACGTCTTACCCGGCTGACCATAGCGCGACGCCCGTCGCTCCACCGTGCGCGCCACCCACATGTAATTGCGGCCGTCGGGCATCTGCGCGATCTGAACCAGGATCTTGCCGGGATTGGCGAACGTCTCGTAGACATTCCACAGCGGGCAGGTGCCACCGGAGGACGAGAAGTGAAAACCGGTGGCGGACTGGCGTTTCGACATGTTGCCGGCACGGTCGACGCGGATGAACGAGAACGGCACGCCACGCATCGACGGCCGCTGCAGCGTCGAGAGGCGGTGACCGATCGTCTCGAAGCTGACCGAGTAGAACGCCGACAGCCGTTCGATGTCGTACCGGAAGTTCTCTGCGACGTCGTGGAACTGCCGGTACGGCAACACCGTTGCGGCCGCAAAGTAGTTGGCCAGACCCAGCCGGGCCAACGTGGTCGATTCCTCGCTGGTGAACTTGCCCTCTTCCACCAGCTTGTCGATGAGGTCGCCGAACTCCAGATACGCCAACTCGGCAGCCATCTTGAACACCGTTTGTCCCGACGACAGGTGGCCGCTGATCTCCAAGGTCTTGCTCGCGGGGTCGTAGCGGTGCAGCACCGTGTCGCCCAGATCGATGCGCCTGACGATGTTGACGCCGTGCACGATCTGCAGCCGATCGGCCAGCTCGCCGGCCAGGTCGCCCCGGTGCATGCGCATCCTGACGGTGAGATCCTCGGCCGCGGTGTCCAGTTCGTGCAGATAGTTCTGCCGCTGATAGAAGTAGTCGCGCACCTCTTCGTGCGGCATCGTGATCGACCCGGTGCCGCTGCCGTCGGAGTATCTGTCCTCGGTGGCCGCCGCCAGCTGTGTGGTGGTGAGCCGATAGCGCCGGTGCAGGTTGACCATCGCCTTGGCCAGCGCCGGGTGTGAGCCGACCATGTCGGCGACCTCGGCAAGGTCGACGTCGATGTCGAGATCGCGATCCATGGTCACTTCGCGCAACTCGGCAACCAGGCGGGTGTCGTCCTGCGAGGCGAAGAACGTCGCGTCGACGCCGAACACCTCGGTGATCCGCAACAGCACGGCGACGGTCAACGGCCGCACGTCGTGTTCGATTTGATTGAGGTAGCTCGGTGAGATCTCGAGCATCTGCGCCAGCGCCGCCTGGCTGAATCCCCGTTCGCTGCGCAGCTGGCGCACCCGCGATCCGACGAACGTTTTTGCCACGTCAGAGAGCCTAACAACAATGCGAAGAAGCGCTTCGCATTGTTGGCATATCGGGTGCTATGGCAGGATCGGGAGCCGTGAGCACCGGGGGAGCAGCAACGGGCCTGGCGAAGGCGATGATGCCCGTACCTGACCCGCACCCAGACGTCTTCGACAGGCAGTGGCCGCTGCGCGTCGCCGACATCGACCGCGAGGGCAGGCTGCGGTTCGACGCGGCCACCCGGCACATCCAAGACATCGGCTCTGATCACCTCCGCGAACTCGGCTTCGAGGAGAGCCATCCGCTGTGGATCGTGCGGCGCACCATGATCGACCTGATCAAGCCGATCGAGTTCCAGGACATGCTGCGGCTGCGCCGGTGGTGCTCCGGCACCTCGAACCGATGGTGCGAGATGCGGGTGCGCATAGACGGGGTGCGAGGCCGCGGATTACTCGAATCCGAGGCGTTCTGGATCAACATCAACCGCGAAACCCAGGGCCCTGCCCGCATCGCCGATGACTTCATCGAAGGCCTGCAGCGCACCACCAGCGTCGACCGGCTGCGGTGGAAGGCATATCTGAAGGCCGGCAGTCGCGAGGACGCCTCACAGATCCGCGAGTACCCGGTGCGCGTCAGCGACATCGACATCTTCGACCACATGAACAACTCCGTGTACTGGAGCGTGGTAGAGGACTACCTGTTCAGTAAGCCCGAACTGCTGCACAAGCCGATCCGGGTGACGATCGAACACGATGCGCCGGTGGCTCTCGGCGACAAGCTTGAGATCATTTCGCACGTGCATCCCGCCGGATCCACCGAGCAATTCGGTACTGAACTGGCGGATCGCGCTGTTACAACGCTCACATATGCGGTCGGCGACGAGACCAAAGCCGTCGCGTGCATCTTCGCCCTCTGACCCTGTCAGCTTTAACAGTACGGGCGTACTGACCAGCGAAAACCGCCCTACCGGCGAGTAGCTACTGTAACGGTCAAGGCGTTAGCCGATTCGCAACCTTCGCAAGTTAAGTCGACGTGTTGGCGAACATTCGCAAGTGAAACGGGTAGACCTGCGGATATGCCGTAGTGCATCCTCGAGTTAGCACACAAGTGAAGGTGCTGCGGCGTTAACAACCAATGAGGCTCGCTACGCCACAGCGACTTGCAAACAAAGGAGCACCAATGTCAACCGTTGGCACGCCGAAGTCACCCGAACAGATCCAGCACGACTGGGACACCAACCCGCGGTGGAAGGGCATCACCCGCACCTACACCCCCGCCGATGTGGTGGCCCTGCAGGGCTCTGTAGTCGAGGAGGCCACGCTGGCCCGCCGCGGTGCCGAGGTGCTGTGGGAGCAGCTGCACGACATGGAGTTCGTCAACGCGCTCGGCGCGCTGACCGGCAACATGGCTGTGCAGCAGGTCCGCGCCGGCTTGAAGGCCATCTACCTGTCGGGTTGGCAGGTCGCAGGTGACGCGAACCTGTCCGGCCACACCTACCCCGACCAGAGCCTGTACCCGGCCAACTCGGTGCCGCAGGTGGTGCGCCGGATCAACAACGCGCTGCTGCGCGCCGACGAGATCGCCAAGGTCGAGGGCGACCGATCGGTGGAGAACTGGCTGGCGCCGATCGTCGCCGATGGCGAGGCCGGTTTCGGTGGCGCGCTGAACGTCTACGAGCTGCAGAAGGCGATGATCGCCGCAGGCGTCGCGGGGTCGCACTGGGAAGATCAGCTGGCCTCGGAGAAGAAGTGTGGTCACCTCGGTGGCAAGGTGCTGATCCCGACCCAGCAGCACATCCGCACGCTGACCTCGGCGCGGTTGGCGTCTGACGTCGCCGACGTGCCGACCGTCGTGATCGCCCGCACCGACGCCGAGGCGGCCACGCTGATCACCTCCGACGTCGACGAACGCGATCAGCCGTTCATCACCGGCGAGCGGACCAAGGAAGGCTTCTACCGGGTGAAGAACGGGCTGGAGCCCTGCATCGCCCGCGCCAAGGCCTACGCGCCGTACTCCGACCTGATCTGGATGGAGACGGGCACGCCGGACCTCGAACTGGCCAAGAAGTTCGCCGAGGGCGTTCAGTCCGAGTTCCCGGACCAGATGCTGGCGTACAACTGCTCGCCGTCGTTCAACTGGAAGAAGCACCTGGACGATTCGACGATCGCGAAGTTCCAGAAGGAGCTCGGTGCGATGGGCTTCAAGTTCCAGTTCATCACGCTGGCCGGCTTCCACGCCCTGAACTACTCGATGTTCGATCTGGCCTACGGCTATGCCCGCAACCAGATGAGCGCGTACGTCGAGCTGCAGGAGCGCGAATTCGCCGCCGAGGAGCGGGGTTACACCGCGACGAAGCACCAGCGCGAGGTCGGCGCCGGCTACTTCGATCGGATCGCCACCACGGTGGACCCGACGTCGTCGACGACGGCTCTGACTGGTTCGACCGAAGAGGGACAGTTCCACTAGGTCGCAGCGACCCTATAGGTTGAAGCGCAGGCCCCGCCCAGGAAGTGTTGGGCGGGGCCTGACGCTTGTGAGAGGAAGTTCAGCAGTGAGCAATCCCATTGAACGAGTAGGCGTGATCGGCGCGGGGCAGATGGGCGCAGGCATCGCCGAGGTGTCCGCCAGGGCGGGCGTGGACGTCATCGTCTACGAGCCCACCGAGGCGCTGACCACCGCGGGCAAGGCTCGCGTCACCAAATCGCTGGAGCGGGGCGTGAGCGCCGGCAAGGTCACCGAGCGTGAGCGCTCTGCGGCGCTGGGCAGGTTGAAGTTCACCACGAGCCTGGCCGATCTGTCCGATCGGCAGCTCGTCATCGAGGCCGTCATCGAGGACGCCTCCGTGAAGGGCGAGATCTTCGCCGAGCTGGACTCGCTGATCACCGATCCCGACGCTGTGCTGGCGTCGAACACGTCGAGCATCCCCATCATGAAAATCGCTGCCGCGACCCAGAATCCGGGTCGCGTGCTCGGCCTGCACTTCTTCAACCCGGTGCCGGTGCTACCGCTGGTGGAATTGGTCAGCACACTGGTCACCTCCGACGCGGCCGTGGCACGGACCGAGCAGTTTGCGAGTTCGGTGCTGGGCAAGCAGGTGGTGCGGTGCTCCGACCGGTCGGGCTTCGTCGTCAACGCATTGTTGGTGCCGTACCTGTTGTCGGCGGTTCGGATGGTCGAGGCCGGCTTCGCCACCGTTGAAGACGTCGACAAGGCCGTCGTCGCCGGGCTGTCTCATCCGATGGGGCCGCTGCGGTTGTCCGACCTCGTCGGACTCGACACGCTGAAGCTGATCGCGGACAAGATGTTCGAGGAGTTCAAGGAACCCCTGTATGCCGCCCCACCGCTGCTGCTTCGTATGGTCGAGGCGGGTCAGCTCGGCAAGAAATCTGGTCAGGGTTTCTACAAGTACTAACACGTACGTTGGCACGACACGCGCCAGTTAGATACGCTTCCTTCCGGGTACGGGGCTTATTCACCTACCCGTTCGTCTGTAGGTAGACACGAGGGTAGCTATTACATGTCGCAAGTCCGTTCCACGCTTGAGCCGTTCTACGAAGAATCGCAGTCGATTTACGACATATCGGACGACTTCTTTGCTTTGTTCTTAGGCCCGACAATGGGCTACACATGCGCCTACTTCGCACAGGACGACATGTCATTGGACCAGGCCCAGGTGGCGAAGTTCGACCTCGCGTTGAGCAAGCTGGACCTCAAGCCGGGCATGACGCTGCTTGACATCGGCTGCGGCTGGGGCGGTGCGCTGCAGTTGGCGTTGGACAAGTACGACGTCAATGTGATCGGAATCACATTGAGCCGCAACCAATCTGAGTATACGCGCGCAAGGCTTGCGAAGGTGTCGACGACGCGGTCGGTCGAGGTGCGGCTGCAGGGCTGGGAGGAGTTCGACGAACCGGTCGACCGCATTGTCAGCATCGGCGCGTTCGAGGCCTTCAAGAAGGAGCGCTACTCGGCGTTCTTTGAAAAGGCCCACGAGATCCTGCCCAGCGACGGCCGAATGTTGCTGCACACGATATTGGCACACACTCAGAAGTATTTCCGCGACAATGGCGTGAAGCTGACCATCAGTGATTTGAAGTTCATGCAATTCATCGGCAAAGAAATATTCCCTGGCGGACAGTTGCCGGCGCGAGAAGATATCGTCGAATTCTCGCAGGACGCAAATTTCTCCGTGGAGAGAATCCACCTGCTGCGCCCGCACTACGCTCGCACGCTGGACATGTGGGCGGACAACCTCGCCGCCCGGCGGGATGAGGCCATCGCCCTCACCTCCGAAGAGGTCTACGACCGCTACCAGCGGTACCTGACCGGTTGCGCCGACTTTTTCCGTCGTGGCATCACCAATGTCGGGCAGTTCACCCTGGTGAAGGGCTCAGAGGGAGCCACGTCGGGTTAGCGCGTCACGCACCCGTCGCACGACTGCCCGCGGCTGGTAGTGCAGCTGACGCGAGCTGACCCGCACGATGATCCAGCCTTGTGCGGCAAGGAATTCCAGCCGCTCGATATCGTCAGCATAGTCATCGGGGTTGGTGAAGTGTTGCTCGCCGTCGTACTCGACGCCGATCTTCCACTGCGGCCATCCCATATCGATGCGTCGCGGTTTGTGGCCCTGCTTCACGACGAGGATCTGCGTGACCGGCCGCGGCAGTCTGTCGCGGACCAGCAGCAGACGCAACTCGGTCTCCTTTGGAGATTCCGCGCCGCCGTCGGCGAGGTCCAACACGGTGCGTAGCCGACGGATGCCGCGGGCACCTGGATAGCGCGCGGCAATTCGTTCGACCTCCGTTACCGTGCATCGGGTCGCATTGAGTAAGGCGTCGATCCTGACGATCGCGGCGTCGCCGAGCACGCGCCGGCCGATGTCGTAGGCCGTGCGAGCCGGCGTCGAGCAGTCGATGCTGGCGCGTAGGCACACCTCGTCGTCGGTGATGGTTCCGCGGTGGATGACGATGCCCGGCGGTGACGGCTGGTTGGCATGCGCCAGTTCTGCCGGCGCGTCGATGGGCAGCCATTGCGTGCCATGCACCGCGGCAGCCGAATGCCCGACGAGAGTGGCCCTGCGGCGCGACCACAGCCATGCCGCTCTTGCCCGGTCGGTCGCGTCGAGCTTGAGGCCGACCGGCGCGTAGACGTTGTAGTGGAGCTTGACGTATTTAGTGCGCAGCGTCTGGCGCGTGACCAAGCCAGCGGCGAGCGCCTCACTCCCGACGATGATGTCCTGCACACAGTTATGGCGCGCAAGCCGACCAATCGGTTCCCGAGCGTCGGAAATATGATGAAAACAGCGCGAAATTCGTCATATATCCGACGCTCGACGCACGCTGGGGCTCAGGACTCAAGGAGCCGTTTCTTCTCGGCCTCCACGTCGAAATCTGCTGAAGGCCAAGACAAGTTGAGGCCTTCAAGCGCTTCGATGAGTAGCTCCGTGACCGCCAGCCGGCTGTACCACCTCTTGTCGCAAGGTACGACGTGCCACGGCGCGTAGTCGGTCGAGGTGCGGTCGAGCACCGCCTGGTACGCCTCCTGGTACTGCGGCCACACCAGCCGCTCGTCGATGTCGCCAGGGTTGTACTTCCAATGCTTGGTCGGATCGTCCAGCCGCTCGAGCAGCTGCTCCTTCTGCTCGTCGAGCGAGATGAACATCGCCACCTTGACCAGAGTTGTGCCGCCGTCGACGAGTTCGCGCTCAAACGCGTTGATTTCGTCATACCGGGCACCCCAGACGTCCGGCGGTACCAGGTTGTGCACCCGGACGATCAGCACATCCTCGTAGTGCGAGCGGTCGAACACCCCGATGTGACCGGCCGGCGGCAGGGCGTTGCGGATTCGCCACAGGTAGTCATGGGCCAGCTCCTCCTCCGTCGGCTTGCCGAAGCTGGTGTAGCGCACCCCCATCGGATTGACCGAGCCCACAACGTGTTTGACGATTCCGCCCTTGCCTGCGGCGTCCATACCCTGAAGCACCAGCAGAATGGAGCGCTTGTCGTCGGCCGCCTTGTTGTTGGCGTAGAGCATCTCCTGCAGTTCGGCCAGGTGCTCGCTGCGCTCGGCCTGGACTTTCGAAGCGTCGCTCTTGGTCCCCGAAAAACCGGGCGTGGCACTGGTAGCGATATCGGCGACCTTGTCGCCCGGGCGGAACGTCAGCTGGGCCGGGATCTCGCTCATCGTTGAAGTGTGGTCATCGCTCGACTAACCGCGGCGGCACGATGGGCGACGGATGCAGTGCTTGCCGGAATTTCTCCAACGACCCGCCGACCTCGACGATGCCGCACAGTGCACTCCACGACAGCATCGTCAGATAGTCGATCAGCTCGTCGGCGCCCATCCGCGGGTTGGACATCCACGAGTGCGTGGCCAGTTGCACCCCTCCGACGATGTGGAAAGCCCACGGTTCGGCGCCTCCGGTGTCCATGCCGACCTCCACCATCCGGCGGCGCAGCATGACGGCGAGCATGCGGGCGATGATCTGCTCGGAATCGGCGACCACCTTGTTCTTGCTCGCCGAGTTGTTGGTCATCACGAACCGGTACGTCTCCGGCTCATTGGCGACGGTGTCGACGTAAACCCGGATGATTTCGCGGGTGAGGTCGTAGCCGTCCAGGTTCGACGAGAGCGCCGCGGCCATGTTCGGGATCAAGGTGGTCTGCGCGAACCGCATCATCACCGCGGTCGTCAGGTCGTTCTTGTCGACGAAGTAGCGGTACAACACCGTCTTGGACACTCCGATTTCGGCCGCGATCTCGTCCATGCTGACGTTGCTGCCGCGCCGCCGGATGGCCTCGAGGGTGCCATCGACTAGCTCGTTGCGGCGCTCCACCTTGTGCTGGTGCCAGCGCCGTTTGCGTCCATCGGTCTTGACCGCCACTGCCTGGGTCTGTTGTGCCACTATCGCCGTGATCCGTTCCCTAGTCCCCCTTGATACTACGGGCGATCTTGACTGCGAGGGTTGTCGGACCGGACCGATGGTGGCGTCGTAGCGGATGATGGTGGAGTGGCACACAGACCCAACGTCGGCGAGCGCGCCGTGACGGCTCTGCCGCCCGCTGCGCGAGCGAGCTTCGCTGAGTCGCTGGCAGGTGCCGACAGTGCGGCCGATGCCGAGCGTCTGCGCGGGCTGCGACGGATGAAAGTCGTCGCGCTGTCGTTCCTCGTCGGTGCCACGATCGTCTTCCTGCTCTGCAGCTGGGCCCAGGCCGACGGCGCCGCGCAGTGGGTCGGATACGTCAGGGCCGCCGCAGAAGCCGGCATGGTCGGCGCGATGGCCGACTGGTTCGCGGTCACCGCGTTGTTCAAACATCCGCTGGGCATCCCCATCCCGCACACCGCGATCATCAAGCGCAAAAAGGACCAGCTCGGCGAGGGCCTCGGCGCCTTCGTGCGCGAGAACTTCATGTCGCCGCAGGTCGTCGAGGCCAAGCTGCGCGATGCGCAGGTCGCCGGGCGCCTCGGCAAATGGCTGTCGGAGCCCACCCACGCCGAACGGGTCGCCGCCGAGACGTCGACTGTCTTGCGAGTGCTCGTGGAAATGCTGCGCGACGAGGACGTCCAGCACGTGCTGGACCGGATGATCGTCAAACGCGTCGCCGAGCCACAGTGGGGACCACCGATCGGCCGGGTCCTGGCCTCGCTGCTGGAAGAGCACCGTCAGGAAGCGCTGCTGCAGCTGCTCGCCGACCGGGCGTTCCAGTGGTCGCTCAACGCGGGCGACATCATCGAGCGCGTGGTCGAGCGCGATTCGCCCACCTGGTCGCCACGCTGGGTCGACCACCTTGTCGGGGACCGCATCCACCGCGAGCTGATGGACTTCACCGACAAGGTGCGCCGCAACCCCGACCACGAACTGCGGCGCTCGGCCACCCGGTTCCTGTTCGAGTTCGCCGACGACCTGCAGAACGACGATGCGACGATTCAGCGCGCCGAGAACGTCAAAGAACAGATCATGGCCCGCGACGAGGTCGCCAGGGCCGCCGAGACCGCGTGGACCGCGGCCAAGCGCATCATTCTCGAGTCCGTCGATGACCCGTCGTCGGCGTTGCGCACCCGCATCGCCGACTCGGTCGTGCACGTCGGTGAGTCGCTACGCGACGACGCCGACCTGCGCGACAAGGTCGACAACTGGATCATCCGGGCGGCTCAACACCTGGTCGCCGAATATGGGGTGGAGATCACAGCGATCATCACCGAGACCATCGAGCGGTGGGACGCTGACGAGGCCAGCCGCCGCATCGAGCTACACGTCGGCCGTGACCTGCAATTCATCCGCATCAACGGCACCGTGGTGGGCGCGCTGGCGGGCCTGATCATCTATTCGGTAGCCCAGCTACTCTTCTGACCTGCGCTAACTAGTGCTTGCAAAAGTTAGCACCCCG
>NZ_DASSCY010000306.1:0-3661 GCF_035697385.1 Mycobacterium sp.
AGCCTTGCGCCCGGCCAATCCGTCACCGAAGACGTGTTCACGTTGTCGGACGACTATTACGAGCTGAAAGGTGCGACGTTCAAGGTCGCAAGCGTCAGCAAGTACTGACGTCAACGGTCCACCGCACTACATTCACTACCCCCCAACCCATTCCGGCGCTGGACAGACAGTCCGGTCCCAAGATGAAAAGGACAAAAATCATGTCGATGCTCTATTTGGCACAAACCGCTGCCGAATCGCGTCCGGGGTTCGCCCTCGGGTACATCGCCTCCAAGCTCTTGATTATCGGCATCGGCGTATACGGGGTGGTCAAACTTGTCAGCAGTAAGCGGAAGAACAAGTTGCCGCCCCCGCGCCCGAACTACACCGCGCCGGGGCCGTACACCGGCAATTACTGGGCGCAGCCAGGCTGGCCACCCCCGCCTCCGCCGGCTGCCCCACGAACCCCTGCGCCCTGGCCACCACAACCGCATCCGCCGACCCGGCCCCGCTAGGGCCGCAGCCGACACCCCTTCAGGAGTTCGTCATGTACCCCTACACCCCCAGCACTCGCGATGACGGCCGCGGCGCCACTCCTTCGCCGCACTGGCAACAGCACAGCTATCCCCCGGCACTCACCGAGTGGCCAGCTCGGTCGCCGTATCCCGAGTGGTCGACCTGGCCACCGGCGACGCCGCCGCCCCCCAGGCGCCGCGGTGCGCGGTGGGCGGCTGCGACCGTGGGCGTGGTGGTGTTGGCTGCGGTAGCCTCCGCAATCGTGTGGTGGCCAAGCAGCACAGGTGACCGCGAGTCAGGGACCGCATCAGCAACACCATCGCAGACACCTGCGCCACTCGTTGCGGTGCCAGTGACCGCCATGGACGGACTGCTTCTCACCCGCACGGAAGCCGGAAAGATCTTCGGTACCGGGCCTTTGGGCGACCGCGAGCATCGCTCGGATCAGGTCTACACCCAGATGGTCCCGCAGCGGACTGTGGTCGACGATGACTGCAACCTTGGCACCCCCGCACTGTCCAACAACCATGAAGGCAGCGGGTGGCAAGCCGTGCGTCGGCAATACCTCGCCAGGCAGGAATCCGCGGACATCTCAAATGGTCCCGATTCTCTCGTCCAAGCCGTCGTCAACTTCCCCGACGCCACCGCCGCGCAGGAGTTCGTTGAATCCAGCGAGGCGGCATGGCGACGATGCGCCGACCGCAGCATCAACCTGAAGCGCGTTGCCGATACGAACGCAGCCAGTGAGTACT
The DNA here is from genome assembly GCF_035697385.1 of Mycobacterium sp. Taxonomy (GTDB): domain Bacteria; phylum Actinomycetota; class Actinomycetes; order Mycobacteriales; family Mycobacteriaceae; genus Mycobacterium. The sequence goes on from NZ_DASSCY010000306.1 coordinate 1,248, forward strand.
GGACCACCGGCGAAATGTCGGAAACCGCAGGGGGAATTCGGATGTCGTGGACCCGGGAGGGCGCCGATGGCTGGCATTGCCATGATTCCATGACCCCCCACAACAACATCGTCATCGAGCTCGAAGTGTGCGGGCGCAGCTCCTCGCAGCCTCTCGACGACATCACCGCAGAGATCACCGAGAACATCGAGGCCGCGCAGTGACACACAACAGCGACGGGGAAGAAACTCGCCCTTACACCCCGCCGCCGGGCCGGGCGAGCTGGCCGGGACCGCCTACGCCACCCGGCGTGGGTCCGCAGCCCGGGTGGGCACCGCCAACAATGAGCAACTGGGCTCAACCGCCCACGCCCGCCGCACCGGCGCCAGCACGCGGAAAGGCGCTGCGCTGGACGGTGATCGGGCTCGCGGTTGTCGCCGTGATCGCAGCCGCGGTCGCCGTTCGGGTGACCATGCAGAAGGCGCCGGCGCAGGCCACCGGAGGCGCACCCGGCGCCGAGCCGTCCCCCAATGCCAACACCGCTGGCGGAGCGACATCGAGCACTGGCGAAGCGCCAAGCACTTCTCCAAGCCCACCGGCTGCCGCCACGGTGAGTAGTGCGCGCCTCGCGGAGTTTCTGCCAAGCGCCACCACGCTGGCGTCGCTGCTCGTCGTCGAAGACCTGATCCAGGTCGCCGACACCGAGAGCCTTTACACCACAACCACCACCGATCGGCCGGACTGCGGCGGCGCAATCAATGTCGGCCTTCCGACGGCCTACGACGGCTCCGGCTTCACAGCCATCCGCCTGCAGGAGTACCACGACGTTCCAGGAGAGCGTTACGAGTACGGCGTCACCGAAGCGGTCTCGACATTTCCCAGCGACGAGCAGGCGCAGGCTTTCGTCAGCACGGAGGCCGAGCGGTGGGCGAAATGCAAGTACGACCCGGTCACGCTGATCGACCGCGGCACTGAGTTATTCATCAACACCATTCTGACCCCCGACACCAACGCAGGTGTGCTGACCGTATCGACGCTCTCCAAGAAGTACAGCGGACTGGGCTGCCAACGCGCACTCAAGGCGCAGCGCAACATCGTGATCGACGTGCAGATCTGCGGTCCAGGCGGAAGCGCGCAGGCGCCTTCGCTTGTCGCCCAGATCGTTGACCGTATCCCCACCACGTAAGGCAGGCTGACTCTCGATGAGCACACATGACGATGACCGCGATGCCGAGATGACCACCGACTGGCCCGGCAGCCCGCGTGGGGACGACGACGGCGAAGCCACGACGGTGGTGCCGAGAACTCCCCACCACGGCGCGCCACCGCCGATGAGCCCGCCGCCGTCCGCGCCGCCGATGTCACCGCCACCGACGTCACCGCCACAAGCGGCGCCGTGGAACCCCCAATGGCAGAACACGCCCAACGCGGGCCCGCCGCCCGGTGGTGGATGGGGACCGCCGGCGGCGCCCGGCCAGTATCCGCCGGGATATCCGCCCGCAGTGGCACCGAAGCCCCGGCGCGGGCCGCGATGGGGTCTTCTCGGCGTCGGCGCCGTCGTGGTGGTCGTGATCGTCTTCGCTGCAACGATTTTCGTCATGCGGGACAGCGGCTCGTCGGCCCCAGCCCCCGCACCGACATCGACGTCAGCAGCACCTACCTCGACAACCAGTGCGTCGGCGTCCGCGCCGAACACGGCTGCTCCACCGTCGCCGACGCCAAGCCCGGCCGCCGCGGCAGGTATCGACCCTGCGGGCCTGAAGGGCTTGCTGGCTTCGGTGCCCGAGATCAGCGAGCTTGTGGGCAACGTGGCGATGGAACCCAACGCAATTTTCGACGCGCCTTTCAGGGATGTGGTCATAGACCCGGCCACGTGCACCGGCGCGGTGATGCCTGGTGATCACAACGTCTACAACGGCTCGGGCTTCACCGGATTCGCCGGCCAGGTACTCAGCGACGCATCGCAGGACAACAAAGTGATTCAGTCCATCGCGTCGTTCCCCAGCGAGGCCGAGGCGAAGGCGTTTGTCGACAAACAGTTCGCCGATTGGCAGGCATGCAAATACACCGACGTGACCGTCACGATCGCCGGTTCGGTCTCCGACGGCACGGTCGCGGTGAGCGCCATCACCGACGGAACCAACAACGTCTTCATCTTTCCGCCCGGCGGCGGCGCCGGCCGCCAATGCCAGCACGCCATGACGCCCCGTAAGAACGTCGTCGTCGACGTGCGGGTCTGCGCATCAAGTGTGGGCAGCATGGGATGGACCCTGGCACGCGACATCGGCGAGAAGATCACCGGGCAACGATGAGCTTCGACCGCCTGCTCCTCATTGCCGGTACCGCATGCATGCTCGTGGCTTTGGAGTTCGGCGGCCGAGTATTGCCGCGGTCTGGACATGTTGAGCTGGGTCGGCGCGTGTACTGCGACAATT
>NZ_DASSCY010000307.1:0-14825 GCF_035697385.1 Mycobacterium sp.
CGTCGCCATGATCGCGCCCAGCTGACCCGACGGCTCGAGCACCAGCCGCGACGGCTCGGTGCGAATCAGGTCCCCAGGCTCACCGGGCGGCAACGGATCCGGCGGCGTATAGAACTCGATGTACTCGTCTTCGTTGAAGTATGGGTCATGCCCGTCAACGGGAGGGTCGGCGAACGCGCGCGGCGCGACTCCAAGCGACAAAGCAATGACGACAACGACAAAAATCCCCACCATTCCCCGAACCACGGGGGGGACCGTAACAGATCCGGTATGGCCAACGGGGCGTTACCTTACTTTTGGGTAAGTTCGACGACGCGACTTCCCCAAAAACCGAAACTGCGGGCCGATTGCGACTTTCGAACTCGTCGCGATCTGCCCGCAGTCTCGGCAAAGAACTCAGTAGCGGTAGTGCTCCGGCTTGTACGGGCCGTCGACGTCGACGTTGATGTACTCGGCCTGCTCCTTGGTGAGCCGGGTCAGCGAACCGCCGAGTGCCTCGACGTGGATCTTGGCGACCTTCTCATCGAGATGCTTGGCCAGTCGGTAGACCTCGTTGTCGTACGTGTCGTTCTTGGTCCACAGCTCGATCTGGGCGATCACCTGGTTGGAGAAGCTGTTGCTCATCACGAACGACGGGTGCCCGGTCGCGTTGCCCAGGTTCAGCAACCGGCCCTCGCTCAGCACGATGATCGAGTGACCGTCGGGGAAGACGAACTCGTCCACCTGAGGCTTGATGTTGATCCGACGAATGTCCGGATCGCGCTCGAGCCGAGCCATTTCGATCTCGTCGTCGAAGTGCCCGATGTTGCCGAGGATCGCCTGGTGCTTCATCGCCCGCATGTGCTCAAGGGTGATGATGCCCTGATTGCCCGTCGCGGTGATCACGATGTCCGCCCAGCCGATGGCCTGCTCGACGGTCTTGACCTCGAAGCCGTCCATCAGCGCCTGCAGCGCGTTGATCGGATCGATCTCGGTGACCGCAACGCGCGCGCCCTGGGCCTTGAGCGCCTCGGCGCAGCCTTTGCCGACGTCGCCGTAGCCGCAGACCAGCGCGGCCTTGCCGCCGATCAACACGTCGGTGCCACGGTTGATGCCGTCGATCAGCGAGTGCCGGGTGCCGTACTTGTTGTCGAACTTGGATTTGGTGACCGAGTCGTTGACGTTGATGGCCGGGAACGCCAGCTCACCCGCGGCGGCGAACTGGTACAGCCGCAGAACGCCGGTGGTGGTTTCCTCGGTGACGCCCTGAACCGACTCCGCGATCTTCGTCCACTTGGTCTTGTCGGTCTCGAAGCGCGACCGGCACAGCGCCAGAAAGACCTTCCACTCGTCCGAGTCGTCGTCCTCGCCGGGGGGAACCACGCCGGCCTTCTCGAACTGCGCGCCGCGCAGGACGAGCATGGTGGCGTCACCGCCGTCGTCGAGGATCATGTTGGCCGGCTCGTTCGGCCAAGTGAGCATCTGCTCTGCTGCCCACCAGTACTCCTCCAGCGTCTCGCCCTTCCAGGCGAAGACCGGGGTGCCCTTGGGCTCTTCGGGGGTGCCGTGCGGGCCGACGACGACCGCGGCCGCGGCGTGGTCCTGGGTGGAGAAGATGTTGCACGACGCCCATCGAACCTCGGCGCCCAGCGCCACCAGGGTCTCGATCAGCACGGCGGTCTGCACCGTCATGTGCAGCGAACCCGAGATGCGCGCGCCCTTGAGCGGCAGCACATCGGCGTACTCGCGCCGCAGCGTCATCAGGCCGGGCATCTCGTGTTCGGCGAGTCGGATCTCCTTGCGGCCGAATTCCGCAAGGGAAAGATCGGCCACCTTGAAGTCGATGCCGTTGCGTACATCGGCGGTCAGCCGCTGCTCAGTCGTCGTCATATATTGGGTTCCTTCTGTGCGCGCGTCGCAATTACTTAGCTTTGTTACATATTAGTCGGCGCAGATGCGGCGTCTTTATTTCTGCTCGATGACACCGTAGCGCTCGGCAAACGGCGACATGAGTCTAGCTAAGTCCCGCGCGACGTCGTGATCGGCCTCCGGCGGCATGGAAACGTAGCTCATACACAGCCGGACGATGGCCCGGGCCAGCACCCCGGAGTCCTCCTCGCTCGAGCGCACCCAGCTATCCATGAACGTCGACGTCAACCTCTCCGAGCAGCGCGTGATGATCGGCGCACTGTCGGTGGTTATCAGCTGCAGCAGGTCCGGCTTGGTGGTGCCCGTGAGCAGCGAGATCACCAGCGGGTCGGCAGCGGACTGGGCGAAGAACGACCGGAACCCTTCCAGGAACGCGGCATAGATATCGCCCACGTTGCCGTGGATGGAGTCGTCGACGGCATCGACGAGCTTGTCGGCCAGCCGCAGCGCGTAACCCTGCGCAAGGCCTTGCCGCGAGCCGAACTCGTTGTAGATCGTCTGGCGGCTGATGCCCGCGGCCTGCGCCACCGCCGACAGCGTGATTGAAGACCAGTCGCGCTTGAGCAGCAACTCCCGCATCCCGTCGAGGATCGAATCACGCAACAACGCCCGCGACGCCTCGGCGTACGGGACGCGTTGCGCGACTCGCCTGTCCTGCGGGCTATTCACACGCGCGACACTAGCGGTCACGAACGCGCGATCTCCACCATCTCGAAATCGGATTTCGCCGCGCCGCAATCGGGGCAGCTCCAATCATCGGGAATGTCGTCCCACCGGGTGCCCGGGGCGATGCCGTCTTCCGGCCAGCCCTTCGCCTCGTCGTATTCGAATCCGCACTGCACGCAGATGAACAGCTTGTAGTCACTCACTGCTTCACTCCTATCTCTTCAAAGTCGACCTTCTCGCGCACCGCGCAATCCGGGCAGCACCATTCGTCGGGTATGTCACTCCACGGCGTGCCAGGCGGAAATCCTTCTCGCGCAGCGCCTTTAGCCTCATCATAGATGTAGTCGCAGCCGGGACATCTAAACGAGCTCATGCTGCTGCCCCGTACTTCGCCAGCACCTTGTCCCGAACCCGCGGATGCACATTCACGCGCGTGATGTCGCCGCCGTAGTGCTCCATCACCCGGTGATCCATCACCTTGCGCCATATTGCCGGCACGTAGGTCAGCGCGATCATCGACGCGTAACCGCTTGGCAGGTTCGGCGCCCCGTGCATGCTGCGCAGCGTCTGGTAACGCCGCGTCGGATTCGCGTGGTGATCACTGTGCCGCTGCAGGTGATACAGGAACAGATTGGTCACGATGTGATCGGAGTTCCAGCTGTGCTCCGGCGCGCAGCGTTCGTAACGGCCGCTCTCGGTCTTCTTTCGCAGCAGACCGTAGTGCTCGAGGTAGTTGACCGTCTCCAGCAGCGAGAAACCGAACACTGCCTGGACGAGCATGAACGGGATCAGCGCGGGACCGAAGACCGCGATCAGCACACCCCAGAACACCACCGACATCAGCCAGGCGTTGAGCACGTCGTTGCGAATGTTGAACGGGCTCTTGCCGAGACGACGCATCCGCTGCGCCTCCAGCTCCCACGACGAACGCAGGCTGCCCCACACGCTGCGCGGCAGGAATTCCCAGAACGTCTCGCCGAAGCGCGCCGAGGCCGGATCCTCCGGCGTCGCCACCCGCACGTGATGGCCGCGGTTGTGCTCGATGTAGAAGTGGCCGTACCAGGTTTGGGCCAGCGTGATTTTAGCCAGCCAGCGCTCCAGCGAGTCCTTCTTGTGGCCCAGTTCGTGCGCGGTGTTGATGCCCACCCCTCCGAGCATCCCGACCGACAGCGCGAGACCGATCTTGGCGGGCCAGCCCAGCGATCCGTCGAACCCGAGCCAGCTCACATCCGACGCGGTGAACAGGTAGGCCCCGAAGATCACGCTCGCGTACTGGAACGGGATGTAAATGTAGGTGCAGTACCGGTAGTACCTGTCGTTCTCGAGCCGCTCCGTCACCTCGTCCGGCGGGTTCTGCCCGTCAGGGCCATACCGCAGGTCCAGCGCCGGCAGCACGAGGTACAGCAGGATCGGGCCGATCCAGAACGGCACCTGTGCCGCCGCGTGCCAGCCCCATTGATTGAACGCCCAGACCAACGGCAGCACGACGAACAGCGCCGTCGGCGCGATCAGTCCCATCAGCCACAGATATCGCTTCTTGTCCCGCCACTGGTCGATCTCCACGGCGGAGAGTTCTGTCGTCACCAAGCCACCTCCTGTGAGTGCCATCACGTCTTGGAGTTGACTATAGGTGCGACTTTGTCGTCTGTCTAGACATTAGAGGCTGATTTGTAAAGCAGGCAGCAGCGATTTGGGCGTGGCGGGTTGCGGTAAGCGCAACGGAGCACGCCGAAATCACACATTGGTGGTGGTAGCGGCCTGTCGCTTGGCCAGCACGGAATGCCTGCGGCCGTAGGCGAAATAGATCAGCACCCCGATGGCCATCCAGATCAAGAAGCGGATCCACGTCAGGCCCGTCAGGTTGAGCATCAGCCAGACGCACGCCACGATCGACGCGATCGGCAGCAGCGGCACCCCCGGCGCCCGGAAGCCTCGGGGCAGGTCCGGCCGGGTGCGGCGCAGCACGATCACCCCGGCCGACACCAGCACGAACGCGAACAGCGTGCCGATATTGACCATCTCTTCGAGCTTGCCGATCGGGAACACCGAGGCCGCCAGCGCAACGAGCACGCCGACGAGGATCGTGATGCGTACGGGTGTGCCGTGCTGCCCGGTCCTCGCGAGGCCGCGGGGCAGCAGCCCGTCGCGGCACATCGCAAACAGCACCCGGGTCTGCCCGAGTACCAGCACGATCACAACTGTGGTCAGGCCGGCAAGCGCGCCGATCGAGATGACCTTCGCGGCCCAGTCAACGCCGTTCACGGAGAACGCAGTCGCGAGGTTCGCGTCCTCCCCTGCAGCACGAAGTTCGGTGTAATGCACCATGCCGGTCAGCACGACGGCAACCGCCACATAGAGCACGGTGACGATCGCAAGCGAGGCAATGATGCCGCGAGACACATCGCGCTGCGGATTCTTGGTCTCCTCGGCGGTGGTGGCCACGATGTCGAATCCGATGAACGCGAAGAACACGATCGACGCGCCCGCAAGAAGGCCGTACCACCCGTAATTGCTGCCCTCGGCGCCAGTCATCAGCGAGAACAGGGACTGCTCACTTCCGGTGCCGCCTTCTGCTCCTTGCGCAGGCGGGATGAACGGCGAAAAGTTCGCCGCCTTGATGTAGAACGAGCCGACAATGACGACCAGCAGCACTACGCCCACCTTGATCGCCGTGATCACCAGGCTCACTTCGGCGGACAGCTTGGTGCCCCAGGCCAGGATGACTGTGACGAACGCGATGATCAGCAGCGCTCCCCAATCCAGTTGCAGCCCACCGAAATCCGCCGTCCCCCCGCCGAACCCGAAAACCGTCCCCAGATAGCTCGACCAGCCCTTGGCCACCACCGCGGCGGCGACGGCGAACTCCAGGATCAGATCCCAGCCGATGATCCAGGCGACGAACTCGCCGAACGTCGCATAGGAGAACGTGTAGGCGCTGCCGGCCACCGGCACGGTCGACGCGAACTCCGCGTAGCACAGCGCGGCCAGCCCGCAGGCGATCGCGGCCAGGACGAACGAGATCGAAATCGCAGGGCCGGTGATGTTGCCGGCCGTCGACGCGGTGATCGTGAAGATGCCTGCGCCGATCACCACCGAAACCCCGAAGACGGTGAGATCCCACCAGTTCAGGTCCTTGCGCAACCGGGTCTCAGGTTCGTCAGTGTCGGCAATCGACTGCTCCACCGACTTCGTCCGCCAGGCCATTTGCATGACTCCTCCCGGTACGCCGCATGTACTTAGTACTGTCCCCCCATGGTGGGGACCGGAAACCATGCTGTCGTGATCGGAGCCAGCATCGGCGGGCTGTGCGCCGCGCGGGTGCTGTCGGACTTCTACGAGCGCGTGACGGTGTTCGAACGCGACGACCTGCCGGACCGGCCCGTCAACCGGGCAGCGGTTCCACAGGGCAGGCACGTGCACCTGCTGATGGCGCGCGGCGCGCAGGAGTTCGAAGCGCACTTCCCCGGGCTGCTCGACGACATGGTTGCCGCCGGCGTGCCGATTCTGGAGAACCGGCCGGACTGTATTCACTTCGGAGCGGCCGGCCACGTCCTTGGCACCCACCACCGGCTGCAGGACGAGTTCACGGCGTATGTGCCCAGCAGGCCACAGCTGGAATGGCAGATCCGGCGGCGGGTGGCGGCGATCGGCAACGTGGACATCGTGGCGGCCGCGGTCAGCGAGCCCCGCTACGACGCCGCCCGCCAGCGGGCGACCGGGGTGCAACTGGATTCCGGGGAAACCGTAGATGCCGACTTCGTCGTCGACGCCACCGGTCGCGGCACCCGGCTGCCGGTGTGGTTGTCGCAGTGGGGATTTGAACGTCCCCGCGAGGACACTGTTGGTGTCGGCATCGGCTATGCCACCCACCAGCTGCGCATTCCCAACGGCCTGATCGCCGAGAAGGTGATCGTCGCAGGGGCCTGCCGTGAGCAGCCGCTGGGCCTTGGCATGCTGTATTACGAGGACGGCACGTGGGGGTTGACCACATTCGGTGTGGCCAAAGTCGAACCGCCGCAAGATTTTTCAGCGATGTGCACGTTGGCCGACGAGATCCTGCCCGCGCACATTGCGGCCGCGATCCGCCAGGGCGAACCCATCGGCGACGTCGCGTTTCACAAGTATCCGACCAGCCGTTGGCGCCGTTACGACAAGCTCGACCGCTATCCCGCCGGGATCATCCCGTTCGGCGACGCCGTGGCCAGCTTCAACCCCACCTTCGGGCAGGGTATGACGATGACGTCGCTGCAGGCGGGCCACCTGCGCCGCGCGCTGCAGGGAGTCGACGTGGCACGTGACTTTCACCGCGCGACGGCCAAGACGACCTTTCCGGTGTGGCAGATGAACGCCATCGGAGACCTTGTGCTGCACCGGGCCAGCGGGCCGATGCCGCGGTGGTACGTGCCCGTTGGCAATCTGTTCGATCAGTTCCTCGGCGCCGCCGAGACGGATCCCGTTCTCGCCGAATGGTTTCTGCGCCGATTCAGCCTGCTCGACAGCCTCTACATGGTCCCGTCGGCGCGCCTGATCGGCCGCACCATCCGCCACAACATGCGGCTATGGCTGGCCGAGAGGCGCAAGCGCCCCGCGCGGGTATCCGCGGCCGTTAGCTGACGTACTCGAATGGGTACTTCACTACCGACAGTTGCGGTTACTGTCGAGTAGGGCCAGTTGCTAGGAGGGTCTGCCATGACCGCTACCGGTGAGATCAGCGAGAAACAGGCCAGGGATGTCGCCGAGGACGCGCGGGCGGCAGAGTGGCTACAGCCCAGCTTCGCCAAGGAGTTGTTCCTCGGCCGATTGCGGTTGGACCTGGTCCACCCACACCCCAGCGGCTCGGCTGAGGCCACGGAGCGCGGCGAGGCGTTCCTGGCCACATTGCGCGAGTTCTGCGAGGACCACATCGATGCCGCGGTGATCGAGCGCGATGCGCAGATCCCGGATGCGGTGATCCTGGGCCTGAAGGAACTGGGCGCGCTCGGCATGAAGATCGACTCTGCGTACGGCGGGCTCGGCCTGTCGCAGGTGTACTACAACAAAGCTCTCGCGCTTGTCTGCTCGGTGCACCCCTCCCTGGGCGCACTGCTCTCGGCGCACCAGTCGATCGGGGTACCGCAGCCGATCTCGATGTTCGGCACCGAGCAGCAGAAGCAGACGTGGCTTCGCCGGTGTACACGCCAAATCAGCGCGTTCCTGCTCACCGAACCTGACGTCGGCAGTGACCCGGCCCGGCTGCATGCCACCGCGACACCAGATGGCGATGACTATGTGCTGAACGGGATGAAGCTGTGGACCACCAACGGCGTCATTGCCGACCTGATGGTGGTCATGGCCAAAGTGCCCGAGAGCGAGGGTCATCCGGGCGGGATCACAGCATTCGTGGTGGAGGCGAACACACCGGGCATCGTGGTCGAAAACCGCAATGCGTTCATGGGATTGCGCGGCATCGAGAACGGCCTCACCCGGTTCACCGATGTGCGGGTGCCCGCCGAAAACCGGATCGGCGAAGAGGGTGACGGGCTGCGGATTGCGCTGTCCACACTCAATGTGGGCCGGCTGTCGTTGCCTGCGACGTGCTGCGGCGCGGCGAAACGGTGTTTGAAGATCGCCAGGGAATGGTCCAAGGAGCGCGTGCAGTGGGGCAAGCCGGTCGGTGAGCACGATGCGGTCGCCGGCAAGGTGGCGTTCATCGCCGCCACTGCCTACGGCCTGGAGGCAATGGTCGAGTTGGCCAGCCAGCTCGCCGATGCAGGCCACACCGATATCCGGATCGAAGCGGCACTGGCCAAGCTCTACGGCTCGGAGATCACCTGGCTGATCGCCGACGAGCTCGTGCAGATTCGCGGCGGGCGCGGCTTCGAAACCGCCGCGTCGCTGGCCGCCCGCGGCGAGCGCGGAGTGCCCGCCGAGCAGATACTGCGGGACATGCGGATCAATCGGATCTTCGAAGGCTCAACCGAAATCATGCACCTGCTCATCGCACGCGAGGCGGTGGATGTACACCTGAGCGTGGCCGGCGACATCATCGACCCGGACACCGATATGCGGCATAAAGCGCGTGCAGCGGCCAACGCCGGCCGATTCTATGCACGCTGGCTGCCCAGCCTGCTCGCCGGAAAGGGCCAATTTCCAACATCATTCAGCGAGTTCGGACCGCTCGGCACCCATCTGCGCTACGTCGAGCGTGCCAGCCGCCGACTGGCGCGCAGCACGTTTTACGGGATGTCGCGGTGGCAGGGCAAGTTGGAGCACAAGCAGCGGTTCCTTGGCAGGATCGTCGATATCGGCGCGGAGTTGTTCGCGATGACAGCCGCCTGCGTCCGGGCACAACGTGACCGGACCGATGATGACTCCGCTGTCGATCTCGCCGACGCGTTCTGCCGCCAGGCCCGGGTCAGGGCCGACCGGCTGTTCGATGCACTGTGGCGCAACTCTGACGACTCCGACCGGACGCTGGCGCGTGAAGTCCTCGACGGTCGCTACACATGGCTCGAGGAAGGGATTCTCGACCAGTCCATCGAGGGGCCGTGGATCGCTCAGGACGGTGGCGCGGCAAGATCCGACGTACACCGCGTCATCCGCAATGCACCGAGTCGCGGCGCAGCGTAGTGCTCTGAGCGGTAAAGACCACCATGACGTCGCAGATCCGACCGCTGGAAGACCTGTCGTCGTGTGGCATCGCGTACTGGCTGCCACCCGGCGGCAGGGACAACGGCGTGTGGGCCGACATCTGGGTAGCGATCGCCGACCTCGAAACCGCCGAAGCCGGTGAGGTTCTGGACCTGTTGGCGAAGGCGGACGTCGGTGGCTATGTCGCCATTCCCGGCGGGATGAGGGCCAGGGCCCGCGGTCCCGTCTGCCCTCGGCTGTGGGTGGACGCGATGCAATACGGCCTCGCCGAGGACGTTCTGATCCGATTTATGCGTGCTCGCCATTGCCGGTAGGTTCGTTGCCATGAGGGAGACGCGATGAGCGCAGGTCTATTCGGACTCCTCGACGACGTTGCCGCTCTGGCACGGCTCGCGGCCGCATCCGTCGACGATATCGGTGCCGCCACCGGGCGGGCGACGGCCAAGGCGGCCGGCGTTGTCATCGACGACACCGCGGTGACGCCGCAGTACGTGCACGGGATCACCGCCGACCGCGAACTGCCGATGATCAAGCGGATCGCGATCGGGTCGCTGCGGAACAAGCTCGTGTTCATCCTGCCGGCGGCCTTGCTGCTCAGTCAGTTCGTGCCGTGGCTGGTGACGCCGATCCTCATGCTCGGCGCCACCTACCTCTGTTACGAAGGCGCCGAAAAAGTATGGGGCTGGATAAGCGGCCACGACGCCCACGCGGCACCCACCGCAGCCGTCGGCGAGGACGCCGAGCGCCAGATGACAGCAGGGGCGATCCGCACCGACTTCATCCTGTCCGCCGAGATCATGGTCATCGCGCTCAACGAGGTGGCCGACCAGTCGTTCTGGCCGCGGTTCATCATTCTCGTCGTGGTCGCCTTCGTGATCACCGCCGCGGTCTACGGCGTCGTCGCGCTGATCGTGAAGATGGACGACATCGGATTGAATCTCGCGCAGCGCACCTCACGATTCGCGCAGAAGGTCGGCCGTGGCCTGGTCGCCGCGATGCCCAAACTGCTCTCGGCGCTGTCGACCATCGGCACGGTCGCGATGCTCTGGGTGGGCGGGCACATCCTGCTCCTCGGGACCGACACGCTCGGCTGGCATGCGCCGTACGGATTCGTGCACCACCTCGAGGGGGCGGTGCACCACGCGGTCGAAGGAGTCGGCGGCGTGCTCGCCTGGCTGGTCAACACCGCCGCATCCGCGATCATCGGGCTGGTGGTGGGGGCCGTGATCGTAGGGATCATGCACGTGCTGCCGTTCGGCAGCAAGAAGCACTAGATTCCGACGGTCGCCCGGAACAGCTTCGTCGGATTCTGCGCGACCAATCGGATCGGTCCGTCGTCGGCCGACACCCACGCGGCCGCACCGCGTTCGAGCGTCACGGCCGTGGTCTTGGCGTGCACCACCGTCGACCCCTCGGTGCACAGCAGGATTTGTGGCCCGTCGTGGCGGGTGGGTGCGTCGACCTCGTGGCCCAGTTGGTCGCCGTCGATGCTCAGCACAGAGACCGCAAATTCCGGCGCTGGCGTGTCGTATTCCAATTCCATTCCGTCCCTGGCAATTTGGGGACGGATGACGGGATCTGTCGCCGGGGTGAAGTCCAGCACCCGCAGCAGCTCTGGCACGTCGACGTGCTTGGGGGTCAGCCCGCCGCGAAGCACGTTGTCGGAGTTGGCCATCACCTCGACGCCCACCCCGTGCAGATAGGCGTGCAGGTTGCCGGCAGGAAGGTAGATGCCCTCCCCTGGCGCAAGGCTGATCCGGTTCAGCAGCAGCGAGGCCAGCACTCCGGCATCGCCGGGATACCGCTCGCCGAGTTCCAGCACCGTCTTGGCCTCGTCGGCGAATTCCTTCTTGCCCGAACGGACGTAGTGGATGGCCCCCTCGATGACGGCTGGAACCAGCACGTCGAGATCAGGCTGCGGCGCGGTGATCCACGTGGTGAACAGCGCCCGCAGACCGTCTGCGTCGGATTGGTCAGACAATAGGTTGACGAACGGGTCGAGGTCGGTGACCGCCAGTGCACGCATCAGTTCGACACTGCGCGCCGCCGGCCGGAATCCGGCCAACGCCTCGAATTGCTCTAGCGCAACAAGCAATTCGGGCTTATGGCTGCGGTCGCGGTAGTTTCGCATCGGCGCCGAAACACCGATACCGAGCTTCTCCTCGCGGGCAAAACCCTCCACGGCCTGCTCAGCGCTCGGATGTGCTTGCAGCGACAGTGGCTCGTCGGCGGCCAGCACCTTGAGAAGGAACGGAAGCGTGTCGCCGAAACGGCCTCGAACGGCCGACCCCAGTTCGCCCTCCGGATCCTCGCGCAACGCGTCGAGCAATGACCACTCGCCGTCGTCAGTCTGCAGCCACGCCGGATCACCGGGATGCGCACCAAACCACAGTTCGGCCTCGGGATGGGCTGTGGGACTTGGCCTTCCGGTGAACTCGGCAATCGCGGTGCGCGAACCCCATGCGTAGGTCCGCACCGCTCCGCGTAGCAGGTGCATGCGCTTAACCTCGAACCAGTCTCAGATAGGTGGCCGTCATCTCCAACCGAACGGCCAGCGTCGCCAGTTGTTGTTCCGGGCGCCCTGCGGCGGGCGCGGCGACGGCCACCGGCGTGTCAGCAGAGTCGGTGATCTCCACAGCCTCCGGCACGTCTTCGGCGTTGATCACGTCGACGTCGTCGAGCCCGCTCACTCGCGCGAGAACCACCTGCCGCTCGGCGTCGGTGGTCAACACGAAGGTCCTGACGCGGCGCGGCAGCGGACCGTCGAGCTCCTCGTCGTGAAAAATCGACTTCTCGCGATCAGCGCCGAACTCGCCGGCCATACCGCCGCGCAGCGCGACGACAACGTCGGCCAGCCCCGCCACCGCCACCGCCTTGTGGGCGACGCGCAACAGGATCGCACCACCGTGGCGGGCCAGCGCCAACGTCGCCGCGTTGTCGCCTGCCAGCACGACGTCGCGGCCAGACATGCGCTCTGCCATGGTCTTTGCGGGATTGGTGAACAACTCATGGCCGGCGCTGTTGCGAAACGCCTCGGCATCGAGCTCGTCGGCCAGCGCGGGCAGATCCACGTGCAGCCCCGGATCCACCGTTTGCAGCGTTGCCAAACCAGCGGCGAGATACCGGGACAGACCGAAATCGTCGGGGACCCGCATGCGGGGCGCCAGCACAACGGCGCGGCCCGCAGTGGCATCGCGCAGTGGTCCTTCGAACGGTGCGACGACCACGACGCGGGCGCCACGGCGGACGGCGATGGCAGCCGCCGACACCAACGCGGGATCACCCGGATCGTCGCCGGCCACGATCACCACATCCAGCGCGCCGATCCATGGCGGCGCCTCAGAGGCGACCACGATCGGAGCGGCGGCCGAACCGCCCAGCGCGGCGGACAGCATCGATCCCGCGGTCTCGGCGTTGCCTCGTCCGGCCACCCAGATCACGGTGCGGGGCGGCTGGTCGCTCTTCAGCGCGTCGAGTTCGCCCTCGTCGAGCGCTGCGGCGGTGGAGCGCACCTGAGCTCCGGCCATCGACGCGGCACGCAGCAAACCTTCTCGGTCGGCGGCGAGTAGACCTTGCACATCGTCGAGGTCGACGGTGGCGTGCGTCGCGTTCACGTGGCCGCCTTAGTGCGCGCGGCGATCTCAGCCGAGATATGGCCGACGACCTCGTCGACCTCCTCGGTGGTCCGGGCCTCGACGTTGAGCCGCAGCAACGGCTCGGTGTTAGACGTGCGCAGGTTGAACCAGGTGCCGTCACCCAGGTCGACGGTCACGCCGTCGAGGTGATCGATGGAATGGATTCGGGTGCCGAACGACTTGAGCACGGCGTCGACGCAGCCTTGCGCATCGGTGACCGTGAAGTTGATCTCGCCGGACGACTCGTAGCGCTGATAGTCGGCCATCAGGTCCGACAGCGGGCGGTGCTGCTCCCCCAGCGCCGCGAGCACGTGTAACGCAGCGAGCATCCCCGAGTCGGCGCCCCAGAAGTCACGGAAGTAATAGTGCGCGGAATGCTCACCACCGAAAATCGCGCCGGTTTCGGCCATCAGCCCCTTGATGTAGGAGTGCCCAACCCGGGCTCGCACCGGCGTGCCGCCGCGCTCTGCGACCAATTCTGGTACCGCGCGGGAGGTGATTAAGTTGTGGATCACCGTGGCGCCGATCTCCCTGTTGAGTTCCCGCGCGGCGACCAGCGCGGTCACCGACGACGGTGACACGGGATGCCCCTTTTCATCCACGACGAAACACCGATCGGCGTCTCCGTCGAAGGCCAGTCCGATGTCGGCACCCGTCTCAACTACGTACGCCTGCAAATCGACCAGGTTGGCCGCGTCAAGCGGGTTGGCTTCATGGTTGGGGAAAGTGCCGTCCAGTTCAAAGAACAGGGGTAGCAGCGTGATTGCCGCGATCGGGCCGAGCACCGCAGGGGTGGTGTGGCCGGCCATGCCATTGCCTGCGTCGACGGCCACCCGAAGGGGCCGTTGCGCGGACACGTCGACCAGTGTGCGCAGAAATTCGCCGTAGTCTGCCAGCACGTCACGGTCGGAGATCGACCCGTGCGGGCCGTCATATGCGGGCACCCCCGCGATGACCTCGTCGCTGATGGTCCCCAGGCCGCTGTCCTTGCCGACCGGTTTGGCCCCTGCGCGGCAGAGCTTGATCCCGTTGTAGGCGGCCGGATTGTGACTGGCGGTGAACATCGCGCCAGGGCAGTCCAGCAGACCCGACGCGAAATACAGCTGATCCGTTGAGGCCAACCCGATTCGCACCACATCGAGGCCCTGCGCCGTCACGCCGTCTGCGAACGCGGCGGCCAGTGACGGCGAACTCGCCCGCATGTCGTAGCCGATCGCCAGCTGACTGGCACCGGAGTCTTCAGAGCGGACCAGCCGGGCAAACGCGCCGCCGACGTCGGCCACGAATTGTTCGTCCAGTTCCTCGCCAACCAGGCCGCGCACGTCATAAGCCTTGATGACGCGATGGACAGCCGCGGCGGGCCGAGACATAGAACTCCTTGCGAAGGGGACCGTAGGCGCAAGCCTAGTCGCCGAGTGCCAACTACTCTGCAGGGTCTGGCAACACCCGCAGGTGGCCGCGCCTTCGCCCGTTCGACTCCGGCCGCCGGGCGGGCGGCGCCATCAGCGCGCCACCTGACACACCGGTGACCGGATCGGAAAAGCCTGCGGCAATCCCGTTGATCGGTGGCGCGCCGTCATGTCCCTCACGCACCGCGTCCGCAAGTGCCACCAGATCGTCTTCGTCCGGGTGCGTGGGCAGCGGGCCTGCGTGGCGAACAAGCTCCCATCCGCGCGGCGCGGTGATCCGGCCTGCATGCACCACGCACAAATCCCACGAATGCGGCTCGGACACCGTGGCCAGCGGACCCACCACGGCGGTCGAGTCGGAATAGACAAAGGTCAGCGTCGCGACCGCATAATGTGGGCACCCGGGCCGGCAGCAGCGACGGGGAACGTTCACGCACGAGAGGCTATCGCGGGTAAACCCCGCAAGCGGCCGGACACGCGCAGCCATCGGACGGCCGATCTGTAACCGTTACGCTTCTTGTCGTGGCCGAGCGGAATCTTCGCGGATCACGCCGCGGCCGGGACATGCGCGGTCCGT
>NZ_DASSCY010000308.1:0-5552 GCF_035697385.1 Mycobacterium sp.
CACGGGCCGCAGGGGTCACTGGACAAGCTGCTGATGACGTGGACCGAGCAGTCCGTCGGACACGCGGCGCTGGCCGTCACTGGAACCAGTGACCCAGAGCTGTTGAGCGCCTACCTGTACAGCCGCGCGCAGAGCGTCATGGGCGGCACATCGCAAATTCAGAAGAACATCATCGCGTCGCGAATCCTCGGACTAGGAGTTTGAGATGTATGACATGCCAGACGAAATCGACGTCCGCGCCGACGGTGGCCTCCGCATCATCACGCTCAATCGGCCCGATGAGCTCAACGCGGTCAATGACCCGTTGCACGTCGGCCTGGCCAAGATCTGGGAAGCGCTCAACGAGGATGTCGACGCGCGGGCAGCGGTAATCACCGGTGCCGGCCGGGCCTTTTCGGCAGGTGGTGACTTCAACTACCTCGATGAGCTGCGCAGCGACGAAGCCTTGCGCCAGAAGACGATCAAGCACGGCCGTGACCTCGTCATCGGCATGGTGCGGTGCCGCATACCCGTGATTGCCGCTGTCAACGGCCCGGCCGTAGGGCTCGGCTGCAGCTTGGCGGCGCTCTCGGACATCGTCTACATGGCCGAGACTGCGTTCTTCGCCGACCCGCACGTGTCGATCGGTCTGGTGGCCGCAGACGGCGGGCCACTGGTGTGGCCGTCGCAGATCAGTTTGTTGCAGGCCAAGGAGTTCGCGTTTACCGGAGTGCGGATCAAGGCCGCCCGAGCGCTCGAGCTAGGGATGGCCAACCACGTCGTTGCCGATCCGCTCGCCGAGGCGATTGCGTGCGCGAAGAAGATCATGGAATTGCCGCAACAGGCACTCGAGAGCACCAAGCGCCTGATGAACATCCAACTCGAGAAGTCGGTTATGGCGTCGTTGGACTACGCGAATCTGTCGGAATACGTGTCCTTTGGGACCGCCGACTTCAACAAGATCGTGGACGGGCTGATCGCCAAGAAGAACTAGTCACTCCCGCGAGCGACCGTGTCTGCACGCAACGCGCCGGTATTTGTTGGCATTTGGCGGTCGCTCGCGGCTACGTGGTGAGCTCTTCTGAGCGCTGGATGGTGCCAGTGATGCCGGATGCGTCCTGCTGTGCCAGCAGCACCGCGGCGTTGGCCATCGCTTCTGGCGGCTCCACCATCTCGGGTGGGATCTCCATGCCGCCGCCACCGGCCTGCCAGCCCTCCGTGAGTACGACGCGCGACGGGCTCAGGCAGTTGACCGCGATGTTGTCGGGCTTGAGGTCGGCCGCCAGGCCGAGGTACAGGCGCTCAGCGCCGGCTTTCGACACCCAGTACGCGTTGGATCCGTGTTCGGTCATCGTGACGCCGGTGGTGGTAACCGCGATCAGCGAGCCGCCGCCACGGGCTCGCACATGCGGAATGACGGCCTTGGTCACCAGGAAGACGCCGGTCAGGTTGACGTTCAAGCACAGTTGCCAGCGCTTGAGCGGGGTCGCCTCGATCGGGCCCAGCCAGAGCACACCGGCGTTCGCGACCAGGATGTCGACGCCGCCGAACTCCGAAACCGTCGCGGCGACAGCGTCTTCCACTGAGTCCTCGCTGGTGACGTCACACGACACCGGCAGGGCACGACCACCCGAAGCCGTAATACGTTCGGCGACAGCATGGATCGTGCCGGGCACCTTGCCCCCTTGCTCCGAGCGTGCGGCGACCGCGACCGCCGCACCCTCGCGGGCGAGTGCCTCGGCCACCGTCGCGCCGATGCCGCGGCTTGCGCCGGCAACGAAGGCGACCTTGCCGGCGAGCGTCCCGGTCATTTCGGCGGGAACCGCAGCGCTCCGTCGAGGCGGATGATTTCGCCGTTGAGATAGTCGTTTTCGACGATGCTCTGCGCCAGTTGCGCGTACTCCGTCGATTTGCCCATGCGTTTCGGGAACGGCACCTGCGGAGCCCAGTACTGCTCGAGCTGGTCGGCCGCCTTGCCGTACGCCGGGGTGTTGATGGTGCCCGGCGCGATGGTGACGACGCGGATACCAAGCGGCGAGAGGTCACGCGCCGCGACGAGCGTCATACCCAAGACGCTGCCCTTGGCGGCGGCGTAGGGGAGCTGCCCGATCTGGCCCTCATAGCCCGCGATCGAGGCGGTGTTGATGATGACGCCACGGGCACCCTCGTCGAGCGGCTCCGACTTGGCGATGGCGGCAGCCGAAAGGCGCATCACGTTGAAGACCGCGGTGAGATAGAACTCGATCGTCTTCTTGAAGCCGTCAAGGTCCAGAGGCGACCCGTCCTTGCCGATCAACCGTCCGCCACTGGCGGGACCGCCGTGGGTGTCGACGGAGATCCGCAGCGGTGCCAGCGACTCGGCCTCGGCGATCGCCGCGTTGACCGACTCCTCGGAGGTGGCGTCGGTGCGCACATACCGCACACCGAGCTCGCTTTCGAGCTCCTTGCCCTTGTCATCGGCGAGGTCGGCGACGACCACCTTTGCGCCCGCGCCGTGCAGACGCCGGACTGTTGCCTCGCCCAGGCCGCCTGCGCCTCCGACGACGATCGCGGAGCTACCTGCGATTTGCATATGGTTCCCCTTCTTGCAACTGACGCTCTCGAACTGAGAGAATAACATTCTCATACCGGTCGAGACGGAGTCACCTATGCCCGAAGCCGTAGTCGTTTCTGCCCTGCGTACGCCCATCGGCACCGCCATCAAAGGCACCCTGCGGGACACCGATGCCTACCAGTTGGCGGAGCACGTCGTTGGCGCCGCGGCGGCGGATCTGGGCCCGATTCCGGTCGACGACGTGATCTTGGGCGAGGGCCTCTATGGCGGCGGCGTCGTCGCCAGGCATGCGGCAATCACGGCGGGTCTTTCCTCCGTGCCGGGACTCGCGCTGAATCGGCACTGCGCCGCCGGCCAGGCGGCTGTGCAGGGCGCCGCGGCCAGCATTCGAGCCGGCATGGACCAGCTGATCATCGCCGGAGGCGTCAACTCCGCGTCGACGTCGCCGCGGTTCAAACGCCGCCAGGGCGATGAGATGGTGGATTGGTTCCCGCCTACCCATCCGGACCGGCCCGATGCGCCCAACATGGACATGTCGATCACGGTCGGATGGAATGCCGCCGTCAAGGCCGGTGTGTCCCGCGACGAGATGGACGAGTGGGCGTTGGGATCGCATCGCAAGGCCATCCAGGCGATCGACGAGGAGCGCTTCAAGCACGAGATCGTGCCCATCGACACGCCGCACGGCGTATTCGAGGTCGACGAGCACCCCCGGCGCGACACCACCATCGAGAAGCTGGCGGCGCTCAAGCCGCTTCACCCCGAGATCGAAGGCTTTTCGATCACCGCGGGCAACGCCTGCGGCGCCAACGACGGCGCGGCGGTACTCGCTGTTGCCAGCGACCGGCTCGGGCTGCCGGCGCTGGCCACGATCCGGTCGTGGGCGTCCGTCGGCGTCGATCCCGCGTCCACCGGCCTCGCCCCCGTCGAGGCGATCCCGAAAGCGCTTGCACGGGCGCGTCTTTCGCTGGCCGATGTCGACCTATTCGAGATCAACGAGGCGTTCGCGTCGATGTGCGTGGCCACCATGAAGCTGCTCGACATCGACCCGGAGCGTGTCAACGTCAGCGGCAGCGGATGCTCACTGGGTCATCCTGTCGCGGCCACCGGGGCGAGGATGCTCGTCACGCTGGTGCACGAATTGCGCAGGCGCGGCGGCGGTGTCGGAGTGGCGGCGATGTGTGCCGGAGGCGGAATGGGATCGGCGACCGTGATCGAGGTGCCAGCGCCGTAGACTCGGCCATCAAGATGACCATCGACGAACTCATCGCGGCGGCGCGCAGCGGATCCACTCGCGCGGCCGGACGCTTGTTGAGCTTGGTCGAAAGTGCGCGCCGCGACGAAGTTCTCGGTGTGCTCGGCCCGGTCGGGCCGCCACAGATCGTAGGCGTGACGGGACCGCCTGGTGCTGGGAAGTCGACGACGGTGGGTGCGCTCGTCGGCGCATACCGCGAACGGGAGATGCGGGTCGCGGTGCTCGCGGTCGATCCGTCATCGCCCTACAGTGGTGGCGCGCTGCTGGGCGATCGGATTCGAATGAGCGCACACATCAACGACCCGGACGTGCTGATCCGCTCGGTCGCCGCGCGCGGTCACTTAGGCGGACTGGCAGCCGCGGTCCCGGCAGCGATCCGGCTGCTGGCCGCGTTGTCGTACGACCTGATCGTGCTGGAAACGGTCGGCGTCGGACAGTCTGAGATCGAGATCGCGGCGATCGCCGATCCGACGATCGTGATCCTCAATCCCGGTGCGGGCGACGCTGTCCAGGCCGCGAAAGCAGGCCTGCTCGAAGTTGCAGACATTGTGGTGGTGAACAAGGCAGACCGTGAGGGCGCCGATCAAACCGTGCGTGATCTGCGGGCGGAGACAATGGCTCCGATCATCAAACTCGTTGCCGCCCAAGGGGAGGGCATTGGCGAGCTGGTGGAGGCAATCGACGCTCACCGACGCGCCGACAGCCCGGATCGTCGTAAGGCGCGGGCTCGCGCACAGATCTTGTCACTGGCGCAAACCCTGCTGCGGAATCATCCCGAGCTGGAGTGCCTGGCGGAGATGGTCGCCGAGGGACGGCGTGACCCCTATAGCGCTGCTGAGCAACTCTTCGCCGTGCCTGTTGAACCATGATCTACCTGGCCACTTGACCGAAAAGATTATCGCTCGGAAGTTCCGAGCAAAGGTGCTACCGTAATTCCGTGACCATGATCCGCATCGACTATCTGCTCGCCGGGATGCACGCCGCGTCCACGGTGGCTTTGACGTGCGCGGGCACCGCTAGCGCAATCACCTCCGCCAGGAATCTGACGGAGCACCGCGGCGACAGCCAGCCCAGATGCTTCCGGTCATTCCGTCAACCTTCCGCCCCATTAGTGGGCGAGCGTCCCGGCCGGAAGCAAGGGCCCGAAGAAAAATCTCATATATCTCTCAGCTTTGCTGTTTGCCCTGTTAGGAACGTCGCCTGACATTCCTGTAGTTCGTCGCACCCAAATTACTTGTGGCACAGTATCTCTCGCTGAAAAATTCGGTTTACAACTCTCGCTTCTCAGAGGAGCATCGTTACTGCAACGCACCCGGACAGCCCGTGTGCAACGCGGGTGGGTAGGCGAATGGTCCTGTCCCGCTCGACCTTTGAGAACTACACAGTGGTGGCATCCGCGCTCGTGGCGGAACTTTGGTAGACGCGTCCGGCTCAAACCCGGGTGCCCTATACGGGCGTGCAGGTTCAACTCCTGTCGAGCGCACTTCATGGTGTCGAGCGTCCGTGACGGAACTGGGAGACGTGCCGGACTCAGACTCCGGTGCCCATTGCAGGGCGTGCAGGTTCGACTCCTGCCGGACGTACACGGGTCGTTGGTGAAATCGTGTATCACTCTTGGCTTTTACCCTTGAATTCCGGGTTCGAGCCCCGGGCGGCCCACTGACCACACGCGCCGTTAGCTGAGCTGGGATAGCACCAGATTCTTAATCTGGGGACGGGGGATCGAAACCCTCACGGCGCACGATGTTTTCAAAGCCAATGCCG
>NZ_DASSCY010000309.1:0-3549 GCF_035697385.1 Mycobacterium sp.
GACGACCCCTTGCGGGTTCTGCGCGCGGATCAGCGAGATCGACATCGGGCTTCCTGGACGGCGTGTGCCGTACCAGCGTAAACCGCCGGAATCCAGGTGCCTGGCACCAAATCACCGCTGACGGAAGAGGCGCGCTGCCCATTTGTAGTCGTCAGTCACACGGGCCTCTGGCTGAAGGCATAGTCGCTGTGCCCACCTCACGCCGACTTTGTCGGTGCGTACCGACATTGTCGCCATGAGGCGGGCAGAAAGTGCACCTACCTGGAGAGAGGCTGATGCGATAACTGTGGCCAGTGAGGTTGCCGTTGACGGCGCTAGACGAGCGCCGCCAACTTCCCCGCCAGCCGCTCGACGTAAGAGGCGATGTCCGCCTCCGACTTGTCGGGCAAGCCGAACAACACCTCTGTCACACCGAGTTCGGCCCAGCGGGCCAGCTTCTCGGGATCCGGCTTGAAGTCCAGCGCGACGATCTGCGGCGCCCCGTCACGTCCTGCGCCCGCCCACGTGTCCTGCAGCAGCTTGACCGGTTCGTCGATGTCGAAGTCGCGCGGTGTGGTGATCCATCCGTCGGCACTACGGGCGATCCACTTGAAGTTCTTCTCGGTGCCCGCCGCCCCGACGAGCACGGGGATGTGCGATTGCACCGGCTTCGGCCACGCCCAGCTCGGGCCGAAATTGACGAATTCGCCTTCGTACGAGGCTTCTTCCTCCGTCCACAGCGCCCGCATCGCCTCGAGGTATTCGCGAAGCATGGTGCGACGCCGGCCCGGCGGCACGTTGTGATCGGCGAGTTCGTCTGTGTTCCAACCGAATCCGACGCCCAGACTGACGCGTCCACCGGAAAGGTGGTCCAGCGTGGCGATCGACTTCGCCAACGTGATCGGGTCGTGCTCGACCGGCAACGCCACCGCCGTCGACAACCGCACCCGCGACGTCACCGCGCAAGCCGCACCGAGGCTGACCCACGGATCGAGCGTGCGCATGTAGCGGTCGTCGGGCAGTGACTCGTCGCCCGTGGTCGGGTGCGCGGCCTGCCGCTTGACCGGGATGTGAGTGTGCTCGGGCACGTAGAAGGTGGTGAAGCCGTGGTCGTCGGCAAGCTTGGCCGCGGCCGCCGGGGAAATGCCCCGGTCGCTGGTGAAAAGTACGAGCCCGTAGTCCATGGCAAGAATTAGAACGTGTTCCAGTCTGGCGGGCAAGGGCGGGTGCCATTCTTAGGTTCACCGCGAGCGTTACCCGCGACGGCCGCGCAGGCCATTGCTGGGATGACACACCATGACGACTGAACGCATCGCCGACCACATCAAGTTCGCCTACTGGGTCCCCAACGTCAGCGGCGGCCTGGTCACCAGCGACATCGAGCAGCGCACCGACTGGAACTACGAATACAACGCGAAGCTTGCCAAGACCGCGGAGAACAAGGGCTTCGAATACGCGCTGTCCCAGGTCCGCTACGAGGCCAGCTACGGCGCCGAATACCAGCACGAGTCGACCAGTTTCAGCCTCGCGCTGCTGCTGGCCACCCAAAAGCTCAAGGTGATCGCAGCGGTCCACCCCGGTCTGTGGCAACCCGCCGTGCTCGCCAAGCTCGGCGCAACCGCCGACCACCTGAGCAACGGCCGGTTCGCGGTCAACGTCGTCAGTGGCTGGTTCAAGGATGAGTTCACCCATTTGGGCGAGCCGTGGCTCGAACACAACGAGCGCTACCGGCGCAGCGCGGAGTTCCTGCAGGTGCTGCGCAAAATCTGGACCGAGGACGACGTTGATTTCCGCGGCGACTTCTACCGCATCCACGACTTCACTCTGAAGCCCAAGCCGCTCCACACGCCGGAGATCTTCCAGGGCGGCAACTCGACGGCCGCGCGGCGCAACGGCGGACGCTACTCCGACTGGTACTTCTCCAACGGCAAAGATTTCGACGGCGTCACCGAACAACTCGTCGAGGTCCGTGACCATGCCCGTGAGGCCCATCGCGAGGTCCGGTTCGGGCTCAATGGATTCATCATCGCCCGCGACACGGAAAAGGAAGCGAAAGAAGTCCTCAGGGAGATCGTCGAGAAGGCCAACCGCCCCGCGGTCGAAGGTTTCCGTTCCGCGGTCCAGCAGGCCGGCAACTCGACGTCGGACAAGCGCGGCATGTGGGCCGACTCCACGTTCGAGGACCTGGTCCAGTACAACGACGGCTTCCGCTCGCAACTGATCGGCACACCCGAGCAGATCGCGGAACGCATTGCGGCGTACCGCAAGCGGGGCGTCGACCTCATCCTCGGCGGCTTCCTCCACTTCCAGGAGGAGATCGAGTACTTCGGCTCGCGAGTACTGCCGTTGGTGCGCGAAATCGAAGAATCCGAAGAGGATTCGGTCGGCGAGCCCGTACTCGCGTCGGCCTGAGGTGCGGACGGCCGCCGCCCGCACGTCAGGGTGCGCTAGCGTGGGTGATCGAATCGCTCAGGCGTCCAGCACAGGAGAGGTCATGACCTACCCGCCCGGTAGCCCCGGATATCCGCCCGCACAACAACCGACCACTCAATTCGCCGCGCCGACCCAGCAGTTCGGCAAGCCCGACACCGGTCCCGCCGCCGCCGAAGGCCCGAGCAAGTTGCCGCTGTATCTGACCGCCGCGGTCGCGGCCCTTGGTCTGATCGCGTTTCTGGCGAGCTTCGGACCTCTCTTCACGTCAGGTTCGGGTGGCGGAATGCCCGAATTCGGCGAGCAGACCCTCACCGGCGGCGCGCTGCTTTCAGCCGGCGGCGGTATCCCGCTCATCGTGGTCCTCTTCGCCGCGCTCCTCGCCGGCGTGGCGCTGGTGCCGAAACAACCAAGCCGTGTTGGGGTTGTTGCCGCCTTGGCCGTGCTCGGATTTTTGCTGACGCTCCTGCAGCTGGTAGGAAAGCCGGGCGGAGTTTCCGCAGGTTGGGGCCTCATCACGATCGTCGTGGTCGCCGGTATACAAGCGATCATCGCCGTCGCTGTCCTGCTGTTCGACGCCGGCGTGATCACCCCGCCAGCGCCAAAGCCGAAGTATGAACAGCAGTACGGCCAGTACGGCGGGCCCGGCCAGTACTACGGCCAGCCGCAGGGACAGCTGCAGCATCACGGCGGACCGCAGCAGGGTCCTCAGCAGCAACAGCGTCCGGGATATCCGCCGCAGTACGGCGGCTACCAGGGCGGCCAGTCGTCCGGCGGATACTCGAGCGGACCCCCGACTCCGCCCACCGGCTTCCCGACGTACGGCCAGCCGCCTGCCAGCTCGGCGCCCACCTCACAGGTGCCTTCGCAGCCGCAATCGTCGTCATCCTCACAGTCCGGCCCCGCGCCGTCGTAATCTGAGCCGCGCGTGCGTCAACTTCGCGCGCGTGAGCTTGCGCGAGGAGCGGCCCAACTAGTGGAAGAACGGCCAGTCGGCACACGCCAGGCGCGTGAGCTGCTTCGGGTCGCGTTCGGGCCGTCCATCGTGGCGCTGGGCGTCATCGCGGCAGTGGTCCTGCTGCAGCTGCTGATCGCCCACAGCGACATGACCGGCGCGCTCGGCGCGATCACCAGCATGTG
>NZ_DASSCY010000310.1:0-28331 GCF_035697385.1 Mycobacterium sp.
AGCAGCACGCCAAGCGTCGGCAGAGCCCGCAGCGCATTGACCCCCGTCACGATGAGGAACGTTCCGCGGCCCGTGTGCCCGATGAGCATGCCGATCGGGACGGCGACCAGCACCGAGAAGATCACGGCGACGACGGTGTACTGCAGGTGCTCGCCGATGCGGGCTGCGATACCGGCCTGTCCACCCCAGTTGGCCGCCGTGAAGATGAACGACAGCGCCTGCTGCACGAAGTCGATGGGGCTCACGCGGCCACCGCCTTGGCGCGCACGGTTTGGCCGGTCCGCGTCCACGGCGTCAGCAGGCGCCCCGCCAACATGATCAGCGTGTCGATGACGATCGCCAGCACGAAGATCGCGATGATGCCCGCGATGATCTGGTCGCTCTTGTCCGACTGATACCCCTCGGTGAACCAGGTGCCGAGCCCCCCGATGCCGATCACCGAACCGACGGCAACCATCGAGATGTTGGTTACGGCGACGACGCGCAGGCTAGCAATGAGCACCGGAATCGCCAGTGGCAGTTCGACTTTCAGTATCCGCGTCAGCGGCTTGTAGCCGACCGCGGTGGCGGCGTCACGAACAGGCTCCGGCACGTTGTCGAGAGCCTCTGGCACCGCACGCACCAACAGCGCCGTCGTGTACAGCGTCAATGCCACGATCACGTTGGCCTCATCGAGGATCCGGGTCGGGATGATGAGCGGCAGCACCACGAACAGCGCCAGCGACGGGATGGTGAAGATGATGCTCGCGGTGATCGTCGTCATCCTGCGCAACGCTGTAGTGCGCTGCACCAGCGCACCCAACGGAACGGCGATCAGCAGTCCGAGGACGATCGGAATCAGTGACAGCCGCAGGTGGATGATGGTCAGCGCCCAGGCGTCGTCGAGGTTGTTGAACAGGTAGCGCACGGTCAGTCCCGCTCCGGTGCACCGAGTTTCGGCAAGGCGTCGGCTCGTTGCGAATTAAGCGCCGCCAGCACATCGTCGGCCCGGACGCCGCCGATTGGCCGTCCGTCATCGTCGACCGCCACCCCCAAGCCCGATGGGGACGACAACGCGGAGTCCAGAGCCTGCCGGAGCGAGTCGTCGGGATGGAACAGCGAGCCGCCGCCGAAAGTGCAGTCGTACAACGCGCCGCCGCTGCGGTGCAATTCGACGCCTTCGGCGTTGACCCACCCGTAGGGCGTTCCGTCGGGCTTGGTGATCAGCACCCAATCGTTCGGTTCGAGTCGCAGTTCGTCGATCCCAGACTCGGCGACGGATCGGACGTCGTGCAGCGGAAGGCCCGTGGAGTGCCGCCACTGCAGGCCACGGTAGCCACGGTCGGCTCCGACGAAGCCTGCGACGAAATCGCTTGCGGGATTGGACAACAACCGCGCCGGCTCGGCGTACTGCTGCAACACGCCGCCGCGGCCGAACACCGCAACCTTGTCGCCGAGCTTCAGCGCCTCGTCGATGTCGTGGGTGACGAACACAATGGTCTTGTGCAGTTCGGCTTGCAGCCGCAGGATCTCGGTCTGCAGTTCTTCCCGGACCACGGGGTCGACCGCGCTGAACGGCTCGTCCATCAACAGGATCGGCGGGTCGGCGGCCAGTGCTCTGGCGACGCCGACGCGTTGCTGCTGACCGCCGGACAGTTGGGCCGGAAAACGGTTGGCGAGCTTGAGATCCAGCCCGACTCGTTCGAGCACGCCGAGCGCCGCCTTGCGGGCCGAGCGGCGCGATTCGCCCTTGAGCACCGGCACGGTCGCGACGTTGTCGACGACCCGCTGATGCGGCATCAACCCTGCGCTCTGGATGACGTAACCGATGCCCAGCCGCAGCTTGACGGGATCGACCTTGGTGACGTCGTCGCCGTTGACCGTCAAGGTGCCCGACGTGGGATCGATCATCCGGTTGATCATCCGCATCGATGTCGTCTTGCCGCAGCCGGACGGCCCGACGAAGACAGCGAGCGTGCCATCGGGAACGTCGAGAGTGAGATCGTCAACGGCGACGGTGCCGTCGGGGTACTGCTTGGTCACGCTCTGAAAGCTGATCAAGCGCTCATCCCTGCTTTCTGTTCTTCGCGCAAGCGCTCATCACCCCTGTATCGGTTTGTCGAAGCCGTTGTCTTGCACCCATTTTCGCGCTGCTTCATCCGGATCAATTCCGGCGTTGCCCGACGTTGCGGTGTTCAGCTCGATGAGGTCCTCTGTCGTCAACTTCGCCGACACTGCGTCGAGCACCGTCTTGAGCTCATCAGACTTCTTCTGGGAGCTGACAAGTGGGACGACGTTGGCGGCCGGGAAGTTGTTCTTGGGATCCTCCAGAACAACCAGATTGTTCTGCGGAATCGCCGGTGAGGTACTGAAGATGTCGGCTGCAGTGACGGTGCCGTCGACCAACGCGCGAACCGTCGCGGGCCCGCCGCCGTCACTGATCGCAACGAAGTTGTTAGGCGAGATGTCGAGCCCGTAGAGCTTCTTGAGCCCAGGCACGCCCTCCGTGCGGTTCAGAAACTCCGATGGCGCACCCAACTTCACCTCTGGCGAATGGGCCGCAAGGTCGGCGATGCTCTTGAGATTCCACCGTTGTGCGGTTTCCGAGCTGACCGCCAGCGTGTCCTTGTCCTCGGCAGGCGACGGCGTCAGGATCGACAGGTCGCCTGGCAACACCCGCAACAGCGCCAGCTCGATGGCCTCCGGGGTGGTCACCGTGCTCTCGGGATCGAAGTACTTCAACAGGTTGCCCGTGTACTCGGGTATCAGGTCGATGGAATGGTCCCTGACGGCGGGAATGTAGGTTTCACGGCTGCCGATCCCGAATTGCCTGCCCACCGTGAAGCCGTTGGCCTCCAAGGCCTGGGCGTAGATCTCGGCGATGATCTTGGATTCCGGGAAGTCGGCCGAACCGACGACGACCGACTTGAGGTCACCGGACACCTCTCCGCCACCGAGTGGGTTGGAGCTGCCGCATGCGGCGGTGATCAGCGCTAGCACCGCCGCCAGAATCGCCAGGTTCAACCTACGTGTGCTCGACATTCCCAAGGTCCTCTCGGCGCACTAGTTCCCGCGACCCTATCGAGATGCGGGGCATATCGCCGCGCTTTAAGTCAGGGTGAGCGGGCCGCGGTGGTTTCATTCGCTGCGGGAAAGGGCAAAGATGGACCCATGACCAGCGATCGCTCTGCCTCGCCCGATCAGCCCTTCGGCGAGGTCCCGCCGGGACCCATCGAGCCGCCGCTGGCCTCCTCCAAAGGGTCACCACCGGATCCGACGGCCACCCCCGGCGAGTACCTGGTTTCGCCCCAGTCCGCGGTCAAGTTCACTCGCGCAGCGGCGCTGTGGTCGGCGCTGATCGTCGGATTTCTGATCCTCATCCTGCTGCTCGTGTTCATCATGCAGAACACCGACGACACGACCATTCACCTCTTCGTCTGGGAGTGGAATCTGCCGGTGGGCGTGGCGATTCTGTTGGCCGCGGTGTGCGGCGGCTTGCTGACGGTCGCGGCGGGCACCGCCAGGATCATTCAGCTTCGCCGGGCGGCGAAGACGAATCTCAAGGCGATGGGGCGTTAGCCCGCAAGCGCGCTGAGCCCCTCGGCGACCAGCGGGGCGACCGCCTGGTCCACTTTGTCCGTGTCGTCAGCGACGCCGCCGCCCATGCGAGCCCGGAATGCGATACCGGCGGCGATGATCGCGACCTTGAAGTACCCGAGCGCCATATAGAAGTCCCAATTGTCCAGCGGTCGACCGGCCGCCGACGAATACGCGTTGGCAAGGTCGTCGGCCTCCGGAATCAGCGGGGACGCCCACGCCGAATTCGCGTGTATCACGTTGAACAGCGGGTGGCGGTACACGCACATCAGCGCGGCGTCGCTGAGCGGATCGCCCAGCGTAGACATCTCCCAGTCCAGCACGGCCAGCACCTTGGTGGCATCGTTGGCGTCCAGCAGGGTGTTGTCGATTCGGTAGTCGCCGTGCACGATCGCGTTGCGGCTCTTCTCCGGAATCGCTTGTCCCAGAGCCGAATGCAGACGTTGAACGTCGGCGTCGCACGGATCATCCTGGCGCCGCACGAGTTCCCACTGTGAGCCCCAGCGGCGCACCTGGCGTTCGAGATATCCCGTTGGCTTACCGAAGTCGCCGAGGCCGACCGCCTCGGGGTCAAGTGCGTGCAGGTCGGCGAGAACGCGGATCAAAGCATCGACACAGGCGTCGATGGCGTCCTTGTCTCCCAGCGCCTCGAGTTCGTCGGCGTACCGGACGACGCGGCCGGGGACATACTCGACCATCTGGAACGGCGCGCCCAGCACCGAGTCATCGTTGCGCATCGTGACGGCGCGGGCCACCGGAACGGGTGTGTCCTGCAGTGCGGCCACGACCTTGTACTCGCGGGCCATGTCGTGCGCCGACGGCGTCAGCCCGTGCAGCGGCGGGCGGCGCAGCACCCATTTGGAGGCGTCGTCGAACACCAGGAAAGTGAGATTGGATCGCCCGCCGGAGATCAGCTCGGCCTGCAGCTCACCATTGCGGGCAATGCCGACGTCGCGCAGGTGGCGATCAAGCGCAGCGAGGTCCAGTCCTTCGAGCGAAGTAGTCACCGGAATTGTCTACCACCGCTGATTTCTGGGTAGCAGGTCCCATACGTGCTCGGTGCCGTTGACGGAGGCGACGTACAGGTTGCCCTCGCGAGAGGACAACAGCCGGGTGATGCCGGCGTAGTCGACGCTGACGCACAGAATCTTCTCGGTGCGAAGGATGCCGTGCAGCAGCCCGTTGATCACCCCGCCGTGAGTGAATACCGCGACGGTGTCCTCGTGGTCGCCTGCGGTCATCAGGTCGCGGATACCGGCGTTGATCCTCGCCAGAAACGCTGTTTCGTCGACGCTGCTCGGCAGGTGGCCACTGGCCAGCCGCGCCAGCTCCTCGGGGAATTCGGCGGCGATCTGCTCGATCGGGATGTACTGCTCCATGTCCCGGTCGTACTCGGCGAGTCGGTCGTCGATCTCCACGGTCAGCGTAAGGGCATCCGCGACGGGCTGCGCGGTCTGCAATGACCGGCGTTGGGGGCTGCTGACCAGCCGCGTGATCGGGAACCGCGCCAACGCGTCGGGCAGCCGCTTGGCCTGCTCGATGCCTTCCTCGGACAAGTCGGGGTCGGACCCCTGCCCGGGTTCGCTGCGGAGAGGCAACGCGTGTCTGATCAGTAGCAATTGCACCGTGACACCATAAGGCGATGGGCTATGCCGACGAACTGTTCGACCTCACCGACCGCGTCGTCCTTGTCACCGGAGGCAGCCGCGGCCTCGGCCGTGAGATGGCGTTCGCCGCCGCGCAGTGCGGCGCCGACGTCATCATCGCCAGCCGCAAGTACGACACCTGTGTCGCCACTGCGGAGGAGATCGCCGCTGCGACCGGCCGGACAGCTTTTCCGTACCAGGTGCACGTCGGGCGCTGGGACGAGCTCGACGGGTTGGTCGACGCGGCCTACGAGCGGTTCGGCAAGGTCGACGTGCTGATCAACAACGCGGGCATGTCGCCGCTGTACGAGTCGTTGAGTTCGGTCACCGAGAAGCTGTTCGATGCCGTCGTCAATCTCAACCTCAAGGGTCCGTTCCGGTTGTCCACGCTCGTGGGTGAACGGATGGTGGCCGACGGCGGTGGGTCGATCATCAACGTCAGCTCCAGCGGTTCGCGCCGGCCGCGGCCGGAGCAGCTGCCGTACTCGGCCGCCAAGGCGGGGCTCAACGCGTTGACCGAAGGGCTGGCGCTGGCGTTCGGGCCGACGGTGCGGGTGAACACGCTGATGCCGGGTCCGTTCCTCACCGACATCAGCAAGGCGTGGGACATGGAGGCGTCGACCGCAGGGGCGCAACGCTTTGCGCTCAAACGGCTGGGCCAGCCGGCCGAGATCATCGGCGCCGCGCTGTACCTGGCTTCCGACGCGTCGAGCTACACCAGTGGGTCAATCATCCGCGTCGACGGCGGTATCCCCTAGTCGACTGCCCTGCTTGCTACGCGCGTGACGTTGAGCCTGTAGTTAGCGAGGAAAAGTGCGAGTAGACCACACGGTAACTACAGGCTCGACGGTGCTGCGCTAGGCGACAGCGATCGTCTCAAGCAGTGTTCCCGCTACGGCGTGACGATGTTGAAGCTCGGGTTGGGCCGGTCGAGCACCGCGATGATCGACGGCAGCGCGCCCGCGTCTCCGGTCACCTGAAGCCCTGGCGAGTCGGTGTCGCCCGCTGCAAACGTCAACAGCCGCAACTTGTTTGCGAGCTTGATCGTCGCCGCGGTGGTGGCCTGGTCGGCTGGTGCCTTGCGGTACACCAAGACCCCGTTGCGCAGCGTCAGCCGGTAGTTGGTGCCAGCGTCGAGGAACATGACGTCGACCGCGACGTCGAGGTCCCAGGCGCGTGGGCCGTTGATGTTGATCGCGAAGCTGTCGAACATCTGCTCCACCGACAATTGCGAAAGCAACGTCGGCGACGTGGATTGCGTGGCGGTGCCGAAGTTGCCGGTCCTCAATTCGGTGGCGCCGGATAGAAAGAAGTTGCGCCACACCGCGTTCTCGGCGCCGTAGGCGAGCTGTTCGAGGGTGTCGGCGTACAGCGCGCGGGCGCCGGCATGGTCGGCGTCGGCGAACACGGCATGGTCGAGAAGTGTTGCTGCCCACCGGAAGTCACCTTCGTCGAACGCCTTGCGGGCGAGTTCGACGACACGGTCCACGCCGCCGAGCGCGTCGACGTAGCGGCTCGCCAGTGCCTCCGGCGGATGGGCCCACAGCCGCCCGGGGTTTCCGTCGAACCAGCCCATGTAGCGCTGATACACGGCCTTGACGTTGTGGCTGACCGACCCGTAGTACCCGTGCGTGTGCCAGGCCTTCTCCAACGCGGGAGGCAACTGGAAGTGCTCGGCGATCTCCGCGCCGTTGAAGCCCTGGTTCAGCAACCGCAACGTCTGGTCATGCAGATACGCATACAGGTCGCGCTGCAACGAAAGGAACTCGACGATCTGATCGCGGCCCCACGTCGGCCAGTGGTGCGACGCGAACACCACGTCGGCCCGGTCTGCGAAGGTGTCGATCGCCTCGGTGAGATAACCGGCCCACACATGCGGATCGCGGACCAGCGCTCCGCGCAACGTCAGCAGGTTGTGCAGGTTGTGCGTGGCGTTCTCGGCCATGCACAGCGCGCGGTATCTCGGGAAGTAGAAGTGCATTTCGGCGGGGGCTTCGGTGCCTGGCGCCATCTGAAACTCGATCTCGACGCCGTCGATGGTGTGCTGTTCACCGGTCTGCCGGACGTCGATGGTCGGCACGATCATCGCCACCTCGCCGGTCGATGTTCGTTGCCCCAGACCGCAGCCGACTTGCCCCGCAGGACCGATGTCCAGCAGCGTGCCGTACATGTACGTGGCCCGCCGCGTCATCGCCGTTCCGGCATACACGTTTTCCTGAACCGCATGCGCGACGAATCCCTCTGGTGCCAGGACCGCGACCCTTCCTGCGTCGACATCGGCCTGCGACGTCACGCCGAGGACACCGCCGAAATGGTCCACGTGACTGTGCGTATAGATCACCGCGACGACCGGCCGATCACCGCGGTGAGCGCGGTAGAGCGCCAATGCGGCCGCAGCGGTCTCGGTGCAGATCAACGGATCGATGACGATGACGCCCGTGTCGCCCTCGATAAAGCTGATGTTGGACAGGTCGAAGCCGCGCACCTGGTAGACGCCCTCGACCACCTCATAGAGGCCCTGCTTGGCCGCCAGTGCGGACTGCCGCCACAGGCTGGGATGCACGGTCGCCGGGGCGTCACCGGTCAGGAATGCGTAGACGTCGTTGTCCCACACCACGCGTCCGTCGGCGGCCTTGATGACGCAAGGCTGTTGTGCGGCAATGAATCCGCGGTCGGCGTCGTCGAAGTCGGCGGTGTCGTCGAACGGCAGCTTTTGCAGGTGTTCGCGGTGGGCGGACTCGATGGTGGCGGTCGGCGGCTGTTGGTCCATGAACCGACACGATATTCACCCGGCCGTCAACCAGTTGGTGTTTCACTGAGCGGATGGATGTACGCCGAGTTGTGACCGGACATGATGCGTCCGGGAAGTCCGTGTTCGTCAGCGATGAGACAGTCGCTCCCGTCGAGCCCATGATGCTGCCCAAGGCCGAGTTTCACCTCTTGTGGGGCGGTGACAAGACGCCGCAGTTTCCTGACGACGGGTCCATGCCGCAGTGGCACACCTATTTCCCGCCGGTCGGCGGATTCCGGTTCGGGCTGTTCTCGGTGCCGCCGGACACCACCGCGGCGCCCGACATGGATGTGGAGGCCGGCCTGGCGGACGCGGAGGCCAAGCTGCCCGGCCTGCTCCGGTACCTCGACCGCTCCGATCCCGGGATGCACACCACCGACACCATCGACTTCGAGGTGGTGCTGGAGGGCACGATCGTTCTCGAACTCGATGACGGCGCCGAAGTCACTCTGCATCCGGGAGACACAGTGGTACAGAACGGCACTCGGCATCGCTGGAGGAATCCGGGCGACGTGCCTGCGCGGGTCGCGCTGTTCATCTGCGGCGCCTCCCACGCCAACGTGCCGCCGGCCTAGCGCCGGAACACCTCCAGCGCACCGGCTTCGACCCCCGCATCCTCCGATGCCGCGATCACGTGCCGGACCGACGCCGCCACCGACGACACCGGTGCGCTGCTGTCGCCGTGGCGATCGGCTTCGATGCGCTCGACGAACTCGTCGAATATCGGCGGCAGGATGTCGACGATGCCCTCCGCATGCGGCAACAGTTGGCTGGGCGCAACGCCGTTGGCGCGAGCCACCATCAGCGCATGCAAAAATCCGCTGACCGGTGTCCAGAACAAGTCGAGCAGCGACATCTCGAACGCGGCGGCGTTGCCGTGGTCCTCGCCCAGCCAGGTCGACTTCCCAAGCGCCGTGAACACGTCGCGGAAGGACTCGAACACGTCTCGCGGACCAAGCGCATCAACCTGATCTGCACCGCCGAAGCAGGTTGACCCAACTGTCGATGGCAACCTAAGAGTTCTCTAAGGCAAATTCTCAACATCTGCTTAGTTTCTCTGTAGAGTTGGCAGCCATGACATCTTTGCCTGATCAAGCATTCACCGGGCGGGTTGCGCTGGTGACAGGAGCCTCGCGCGGAATCGGCGCGGTTGTGGCGCGTCGGCTCGCTGGTGCCGATGCGCACGTGATCGTCAACTATCGCGAGAAACTCCCACGGGCCAGTGCTGTCGTCGACAGCATCGTCGCCGCTGGCGGGCACGCCTCGGTAGCAGGCGCTGACCTGACCGATGAGACCGCTTCAACTGCGATGGTGCAGCGGATCGCGGATATGTTCGGCAGGCTTGATCTATTGGTGCTCAATGCTTCTGGAGGTCTGGAACCGGGCGCCGATCCTGGTTATCCGATGCGGATCAATCATGACGCCCAGATTCGGTTGACAGAGCTCGCGTTGCCGCTGATGCCGACCGGTGGACGGATCGTGTTCATCACCAGTCATCAAGCGCATTTCTGCGGCCGCACGCCTGCCCTCGAGGAATACGTCCCGGTCGCGGTGAGCAAGCGGGCAGGCGAGGACGCCTTGCGGGCCATGCAACCAAGGTTCGACGAGCGCGGCGTGGAGTTCGTGGTGGTCTCCGGCGACATGATCGACGGAACGATCCTCGTGCGTCTGTTGGAGCGCCGCAAGCCAGAGGTCGTGGGTTTCCGCCGTATCCATGGCGATCTACCGACTGTTGAGGAGTTCGCGGGTGCGATCGTCACCGCCGCAACGGGCCCGGCGCCGGTAGCGGACACGATCTACGTCGGCGGCCAGGACTACCTGGGGTCGAATAGCGTTGGCGCAGAGTTGAGGCGGTACTCCTGATGGCTCTGCGGAAGTTCAGCTCGGTGACGGTCGGAGACCGGCTCCCCGAAAGACGGATGTCGTTGACACGCCAGAACCTCGTCAACTACGCCGGGGTGTCCGGCGACCTCAACCCGATCCATTGGAACGACGATATCGCCAGAAGGATGGGGCTTGACGGCGTTATCGCGCACGGCATGCTCACGATCGGTGTGGCCGGCGGATATGTGACCGCGTGGGTTGGTGATCCGGGTGCTATCACCGAGTACAACGTTCGCCTGACCGCGATGGTGCATGTGCCCAACAACGGGATCGGGACTGACATCGCCTTCGGCGGGCGTGTCAAAGCGGTTGACGCCGAAACGAAGTCGGTGACCATCGCGCTGTCGGCCCGGGTCGACGAGAAGAAAATCTTCGGGCGCGCGATCGCCGTCGCGAGACTGGCCTAGCGCTAGCAGCACCTACCCTCCGTGTTCGGCCAACCACTGCTCGGCGCGGCGTTTGGATGCCCTCGACAGCCAGGCGTCCTGGATCAGCTCGGTCAGCTCGACGCGGCCGATCTCGCGTAATCGGCTGGCGCGCACCAGGATCGATGGGTGGCCGTCAAACCGCTCGTTCGTGAAGAACGGTGAGCCCGGATCCTGGGTCATCGACAGCTTGTCGGCCTCCGACTCCACCCAGATCATGATCACGTCGGCATAGCGCTCGCCGGTGTCGGGATCCTCGGCGTCGGGCTGCGGGGTGCGGAAGAACACGAACGACTTGCCGCCGACCTGGTAGATCGGGTTACCTTTGGGCCCCTCGATCCGTTTCACGTGCGGCATCGACGCGGCGATCTCATGCACGTCTGCGACGCGGGCCGGTCGGTCACGCATGGCGGTCGGCGCGGTCCAGTCGGTGCAGCACCACACCCGATAGCGCAGCGTTGTCGACCGTGGCCGTCATGTAGGTGCAGAAGGGCTGCCGCCGGCGGTCGGTGGGTGAGCCCGGATTGAGCAGGCGCAGACCGGTTTTCGCGGTGGTGTCCCACGGAATGTGGCTGTGGCCGAACACCAGCACATCGGTATCGGGATACTCCTTGGCCATCCGCGCCTCGCGCCCGGTCGCCGCACCCGTCTCGTGCACCACGGTGAACCGCAACCCGCCAAGTGTGGAATCGGCGCGTTCGGGAAGGCGGCGCCGCAACTCCGCGCCGTCGTTGTTTCCCCAACACGCGACCAACCTCTTGGCGCGGGCTTCGAGCGTGTCGAGGAGCGAGGGCTCCACCCAGTCGCCGGCGTGCAGGACGACATCGGCCTCCGCTACCTCGTCCCACACCCTCTTGGGGAGGTCACGGGCTCGCTTCGGAACATGGGTATCGGCGATCAGCAGGAGTCGCACGGCCTCAATTTAACGGCGCATAGTGGCGATAGGTGAGTCGCCATGGATGTCCTCGCAATCACAGCTCCGCTGGACGCTTGGGTGCGGCCAGGCGTTGATACTGAAAGCCCGCTACGGTGATTTGGTGTCGAATAATTGCGTTGGCCAGTAATAACGGTGATTTTTGGCCAGTTTCAGCAAAACGACCTGTCGCCGGGGTGGCAGTGCCAGCATGTGGTCAGCACCAAAACTGTTCCCGGTGCGGAGACTCCGTATCTGGGCCGTCGCGGGGGAGGGGATCGCCCATGTCATCGTCCAATCACCACAAAGCAACAAAGATTCGCCGTCGCGGTCCGGCTTTGCTGTTCGCCGCCGCCATCACCTTGATCGTCGGCCTGGTCGGTGTACCTGCACCGGCGAATGCGGCCGACGCATATATAGCGCTGTCGATCGGATATATCAACGAGAATCCGCCGGTCAGTATGGCCGGAGGTTCGGGGATCGCACCAGACGAGCAGCAGGCCCGATTCACGTCGCTAGCCAATTGTGAAAGCAACGGCGGTGGCGGTTGCGTGGTGCAGGTTGTTGCCAAGAACGAGTGCGCGGCAGCTGCATCCAACGACTACGGCGAAATGACGGGGGTGTCCAGTGTGTCGCTTCCAGCCGCCGAAAGCCTTGCCAAGAGCAAGCTGCAGAATCAACAGGGCGCACGCGTCGTGGTGTCGGGTTGCTCGGGTGGCCAAACGCCGCCCCCACCGAACGAGCCGCCGCCCGCGCCATTGCAGGGACCGACGGTCTCCTGGGAGACCGTCCTCGGCGGACTGGTCGCGCACATCACCGACCGCAGCGGCGTCTCGTCGCAGTGCACGTACGTGACGGATGAATACAACCGCAGCTTCGCGTTGGCGGCGAATTCCACATACGACCTGCGGATCGTCCCGGCCGTTCCCCAGTTCCGTAACTGGACGGTCACGATCACGTGCGACAACGGCACGAGCACTACGGCAACGACGTACTTCTGAGGCAAAGCGCGCCCGAAGGGATTCGAACCCCTAACCTTCTGATCCGTAGTCAGATGCTCTATCCGTTGAGCTACGGGCGCATGTGTTCAGTGCATATTCAGTTGTGACCGACGCTGTCAGCCCCGGCGGAGGCGAGAGGATTTGAACCTCCGGTCCGCTTTAAGGCGGACAACTCATTAGCAGTGAGTCCCATTCGGCCGCTCTGGCACGCCTCCTGACGTTTACCGCCGATCCGACAGAGTACACAGGAGCAAGAGGCGAAGGCAAAGCGCAGGTGAGCGACTCATAGACTGGTCGCGTGACCGCCCGTCTGCGCCCCGAACTGGCCGATCTGCCCGCGTACGCCCCGGGCAAGACGGTGCCCGGCGCAATCAAGATCGCCAGCAACGAGACGGTCCATGGCCCGCTGCCCAGCGTGCGGGAAGCCATCGATAAGGCCATCGACAACATCAACCGGTATCCAGACAACGGGTACCTAGAACTCCGTGAGCACTTGGCCAAGCACGTCGACTTCGCGCCCGAACACATCTCCGTCGGTTGCGGCTCCGTCAGCCTGTGCCAGCAGCTGATCCAGATCACCTCGACCGTCGGCGACGAGGTGCTCTACGGCTGGCGCAGCTTCGAGATCTACCCATTGCAGGTGCGCACTGCGGGCGCCACGCCGGTCCAGGTGCCACTGACCGACTACACATTCGACCTCGACGCGATGCTCGCTGCGATCACTGACCGCACCCGGCTCATCTTCGTGTGCAACCCGAACAACCCCACCAGCACCGTCGTCGACCCCGATGCACTTGTCCGCTTCGTCGAGGCCGTGCCACCGCACATCCTGATCGCGCTCGACGAGGCCTACGTGGAGTACATCCGCGACGACATGCTGCCCGACAGCTTCGGGCTGGTCCGCAAGCACAGCAATGTCGTTGTGCTGCGCACATTTTCGAAGGCCTACGGGCTGGCCGGCCTTCGCATCGGCTACGCCGTCGGCGACCCGGACATCATCACCGCGCTCGGCAAGGTGTACGTCCCGTTCACCGCGACGAGCATCTCGCAGGCCGCGGCCATCGCGTCGCTTGACGCCGCCGACGAGTTGCTTGCCCGCACCGACGCAGTCGTCGCCGAACGCGCGCGGGTCACGGCGGCTCTGCGCGACGCCGGCTACACCGTGCCACCGTCACAGGCGAACTTCGTCTGGCTGCCGCTGCCGGGACGCGCCCAGGAATACGCTCAGGCCTCGGCGAACAGCCGCATCATCGTGCGGCCCTACGGCCAGGACGGCGTGCGGGTTACTGTCGCCGCACCCGAGGAGAACGACGCCTTCATCGCGTTCGCCCAACGCTGGATCGGAGAGCAATGACCGAAGCACGCAAGAAGTTCGCCGAACTGAGGGAGCGGACCGAAGACGTCCACGACGCTGTCCTCGACGACTTCTGGGCGACGCTGAAGCCCGCCACGATCGGCTTCATGCTCGGCGAATGGGCCGGCGGTGAGTTCGTCACCGGCCACTTCATGAACGGTGGGCTTGCCAAAGCGAAGTGGTTCGGCAAGACGTTTGTCTCCGCGGCAGACGTCAAACCGCTGGTGTGCCTCGACGACGACGGCAACAAATTCTCCAATGTCGCGATGGGCAAGGGCGAGGCCAGCCTGTGGATGGAGGAGTTCCGCAGCGAGGTGACCGCGACGATGGTCTACGACGGCCAGCCGATCCACGACCACTTCAAGGTCATCGACGACAATGCCGCCATGGGCATCATGAACGGCAAGAAGGTCCTCGACAACGGCCGTTACTTTTACTTCTACCTCGAACGCGTCTAGACCGGCGTCCGGCCGGTGTAAGCGATCAGCCGCTCCAGCGCGCGCGCATCGGCCGCCACCTCGACCGGGTCGTCGAACCCGGCGGTGGTGCGGCCCTGCGGCGTGATGATGTTGTGCGCCAGGCCAAGCACGAAGTCGGACAACGAGTCTGGTGCCGTCACTTCGCGACCGGTCGCCGCAGCGTAATCCCATGCGTGGACCAGGAATTCGAGCGACAGGATGCCCGCCATCATTTTGGCGGGTGCCTCACCCCCTCCGAACGACACCGTGCCATCCAGTCCACGACGATGCCAGGCGTCCAGAGCGGGGCGAGCCGCGAGCACGACTTGCCGCTCCACGGAATCGCTGCGGTCCCGCTCTGGAAACTCCGCGCCCGCGACACCGCCGATCGCGGTGATCGAGTTCATCAGGTGATCGGTCAACTTCGCGACGTCGAACTCTTTGCACGGCGTCTGTTTGGATTCATCGTCTTTCGCGATGCCGTGCAGCACTTGCTGCAGCACGCCGAACGTCGCTTCGGCACTCTTGAGTTCGTCAGTGGGCGGTGAATCCGGCCCAGGGCGCAAGTCGTCGGGCATGCGTCCCACGCTACGTCGAGGTTGCGCATATCGTTCACGAGATGAAGACGTATGTGCGGGTGACGGCCGCCGCGCTGATCCTGGCCGGCATCGCCACCGGCTGCCAGCGCACCACCGAAGGCACCGTCGCGATGACGACTGAACCCGGTCCGCCGCTGACATCGACCCCACGAACCACGACGTCGTCACCTGGGCTGCCCGGATTTCCTGGCATCCCGCTTCCCGACATCGAGATACCTGGCTTGCCGAACACGGACCTGCCGGAAGTTCCTGCGCCGCCGAACGCCACAACCATGACGTGCGGGGAGTACAACGACCTCGACGAGGCCACCAAGCTCGCGGTGATCCGCGCGATCCTTGCTGGGGAAACCAATCCGACGGGCCCAGAGGACGAGATGATCGCGCTGGTCATAGCGACTGCGATGTGCCAGTTCACGCCCGACGCCGTCGTGAACGAGGTGGTGCTCGGCGGGATGCCGCCGTAAGTCGCTAGCCTTCAGGCCATGGGCGATGCGTATGAATCCGTCACCGTCGACGTCGAGGACCGCGTCGCACGGGTGACGCTGGTCGGTCCCGGCAAGGGCAACGCGATGGGACCCGCGTTCTGGGCTGAGCTGCCAGAGGTGTTCGCCAAGCTCGACGCCGACCGCGAGGTGCGCGCGATCGTGCTCACCGGATCGGGCAAAAACTTCAGCTACGGCCTTGACCTGCCCGCCATGGGCGGGTCGCTCGCCGGGGTGATGTCCGACAGCGGGTCAGCCCGCCCGCGCGCCGACTTTCACCAGACCATTCTGCGCATGCAGGGCGCGATCAACGCGGTCGCCGACTGCCGCACACCGACCGTCGCCTCGGTACACGGCTGGTGCATCGGCGGTGGCGTGGACCTGATCTCCGCCGTCGACATCCGCTACGCCAGCGCTGACGCGAAGTTCTCCGTGCGCGAGGTGAAGCTGGCGATGGTGGCCGACGTCGGCAGCCTGGCCCGGCTGCCGCTGATCCTGAACGACGGCCACCTGCGCGAATTGGCGTTGACGGGCAAGGACATCGACGCCGCGCGCGCCGAGAAGATCGGCCTTGTCAACGATGTCTACGACGACGCAGAGGCGTCGCTGGCCGCCGCGCACCAGACCGCCGCCGAGATCGCCGCCAACCCCCCGCTGACGGTCAGCGGCGTCAAGGACGTCCTGGATCAGCAGCGCATCGCCCGCGTCTCGGAGAGCCTGCGTTACGTGGCGGCATGGAACGCTGCGATGCTGCCGTCGAAGGACCTGACCGAGGGCATCACCGCGACGTTCGAGAAGCGGCCGCCGAACTTCACCGGCGAATAGGCGTCCAGCCGAGCTCGGCCTTGGCCTTGGCATTCGACAACGGCAGCCAGGTGCTGCCGAACGCGACCGCCGCATAGGGCGCCACCAAGGCGAACAGCCGCTGCGGCATGGGCAGCGGCGGCGGCCGGTGCAGGCTCGCCGACAGCTCGCGAATGTAGTCGCCGAACGATTGTGGCCGGTCGTCGACGATGTTGTAGATCTGGCCGCCTCGGCCTTTCTCCACCGCGTCGGCCGTGGCCTTCGCGACATCGTCGATGTGTACCCACGACACGATTCCGTTGCCGGTGATGGCCGGCATCATCCACCACTTCGTCATCCGGGTGAACAGCTCGGTGTGCGGCACACCCGGACCGTAGAAGACGCCGTAGCGCAACACAATTCCCTCGGTGCCACTGTGTTCTCCGGACGACAGCACGTTCTTCTCCATCCCGCGCAGCGCCCCCAGGACCTCCTCGCCACCGGGGAACGGCGGCCCGGGATATGGGTCGGTCTCGTCCATCAATGCCGGGCCTGTCGAGCCGTAGCCGTAGGCGAAGAGCACCGATTCCGCGACCACGCGTCGCACACCGGCGCGCTGTGCAGCGGCCACCAGATTGCCGGCGCCTTGGCTCCACAACTTCTTCGCGGGCTCAAAATCCTTGGCCCGCTTCGGTCCCCATTTCGGCAACGTGGTCAGCAGGCTCACCACCACGTCCGGCTCGATGTCGGCCACCACCTTGTCGATCTGCGCGGCGTCAAAGACATTCGCCACCACCGGCTTGGCGCC
Source organism: Mycobacterium sp. (assembly GCF_035697385.1). Taxonomy (GTDB): domain Bacteria; phylum Actinomycetota; class Actinomycetes; order Mycobacteriales; family Mycobacteriaceae; genus Mycobacterium. The sequence goes on from NZ_DASSCY010000310.1 coordinate 16,721, forward strand.
CTCCTGCTCGATCTGAGGCGTCTTGCCCGGCTGACTCGTCAACCCGACGACGTCATGACCGCGGACATTCAATTCCCTCAGCAGCGGAATTCCCGGCACGCTCGTCGCGCCGGCCACCAAGATTCGCATTGCCTAACTCCCTTCCTTTCCCGCATTGGCGCTGACGCGCAACGCGATTGCGAGCAGTGCGGTTGTCACCACCAGACCCGCGGCCTCGAGCCATCCGATCCAATCGCCCGCGCCGTGATGCGGATCGATGAGGTGGCTGAGCGCGTGCAGGCCCCAATGCAGGGTCGCGAACGCCAGCGCGGGCACTCGCCACGACGGCCACTTCACCGCGGTCAGCATCATCAAGCCGAGCGGCAACTCGAACGTGGCGTTGTCGAAGATGTAGTGGTCGTTGCGCACACCGAAGTTGCCGAGGGTATCGAAGAACGCTCCTGGCGCCAGCATCATGAACAGCCCGATGGACACCGAGTACACCCCGAACACGACCAGGGCCACCTCGACGAATCGGGACCTTGTGCGGATAGGTGTGGTTGTCATACCGTCACGCTAGTTCGTTAATGGCCTCAAGTTAGGCACCACTTTCATGACAATTTCGGGTACCACTTCTGGTCCGGAGCTACTCGTCGAGCTGGACCGCACCCAGCCGGAACCACTGCACCGCCAGCTCGCCAACGGGCTGCGCGACGCGATTCGGAACGGCCGGCTCACACCGCAGACCCGGCTGCCGTCGACCCGGGTGCTGGCGGCAGATCTCGGGGTATCCCGCCGGCTTGTGGTCGACGCGTACAGCCAGCTGACCGCGGAGGGATTTCTGCTCAGCACGCATGGTTCGGGAACCCGGGTCGCGACCGTCGATGCGGTCAGTGCACCGGAGACTGCCACTGCGGAACCTGCAGGGCGATACGACGTCGACTTCTCTCCCGGCTCACCGGATTTGAGCAGCTTCCCACGCCACGCGTGGCTTCGCGCGCTGCGGCAGGGATTGGCCGAGGTCGAATCGGATGCGTTCGGCTACGTTGCACCACAAGGACTTCCGAGTGCACGCGTTGCCGTGGCGGACTACCTTAGGCGCACCCGCGGAGTGCTCGCCGACCCGCAGAACATCGTGCTGTGCTCCGGTGCGACGCAGGCCGTCGCCGTGCTCGCCCAGGTGCTGCGCACCAGCGTGACATCGCTCGCGATGGAGGACCCCGGGTTCTGGTTGCATCGGATGGTGCTGCGGCACAATGGCATCGAACCACTGGCCGTGCCGATCGACGATGACGGTCTAGATGTCGACGCGTTGGCCGCAAGCGGCGCGGGGGCGGTGCTGTCCACCCCGGCCCACCAATCGCCGACGGGCGTGGTGCTTTCGGCGAACCGCCGTACTGCGCTCGTCGAGTGGGCGCGTGACGACAACCTAGTCATCGAGGACGACTACGACGCCGAGTACCGCTACGACCGCGCGCCGGTCGGTGCGCTGCAGGGCATCGCGCCGGATCGGGTGATCTACGTCGGCTCGACGAGTAAGACACTGGCGCCGGGTCTTCGCATCGGCTGGATGGTGCTGCCGCCGCCGCTCGTCGCCGCGGTGACGACGGCCAAGGGCCTTGCAGATACCGGAAGCTCCGTGATGGACCAACTCGCGTTCGCGCAACTGCTGACCGCGGGCGCCTACGACCGGCATTTACGCCAGATGCGCCGCCGCTACCTGGCCCGCCGAAATGCCTTGCTGCACGCACTGTCTCGATATCTGCCGCAGGCCAAGGTGCTCGGTGCGGCGGCGGGCGTGCACCTCACCGTGCGATTCCCCGACGATTATCCGATTGCGGACGTGGTGCGCCTGGCTGCCAAGAAGCGGGTTCGGGTGGAGCCGCTCGCACCCTGCTACGCCGACCCGGCCACGGCGCCGCCGGGGTTGATGCTCGGCTACGCCAACCTCGCGGAGTCACAGATTGTGACGGGTGTCCAGCTGCTGGCTCAGGTCGGGCGGCCTAGTGGGGCAGCCGGCGGTTGATCAGTAGCGCCGCGAACGCGGCCAGCGCCAGCACCAGCGCGCCGAGCCTCAGCCAGCCCACGCTGGCGTCACCCTTGATGGTCTCGTAGCCGATCTGCTCTTGCAGGTTGGTGAAGACATCCTTGAGCTGCTCGAGGCTTTCGGCGGTGTAGGCCTCCCCGCCGGAGAGGTTGGCGATCTTCTTGAGGCCCTCCGTGTCGACTGGCACCGGCACCGGCTGACCGTCCTCCATGTCGACGGTGCCGTCCGGTGTGCCGAACGCCACGGTCGAGATCGGCACGCCCTGGTCGTTGGCGGTGCGGGCCGCGGTGAAGGCGCCTTTGGGGTTGTCCGGGTTGCTCGGCACCGTTTCCTTGCCGTCGGACATGAGCACGATGTGCGCCGGTGGCGGTTCGTCGCCGCCGCCGATCACGGCGCCGACGGTGGAGATGGCCTGCAGCGCCGAGAAGATGGCCTCGCCCGTCGCGGTGCGGTCGGCCAGTTGCAGTTTGTCGATCGCGTTCATCGACGCATCGCGGTTGGTGGTCGGCGATACGAGCACGTTGGCGGTGCCCGCATAGGCGATCAACCCGAGGTTGATGCCCGGCGTGAGCTGGCCGACGAATTGCTTGGCGGCGTCCTGCGCGGCGGCCAGCCGGCTGGGCGAGACGTCGGTGGCCTCCATCGAGTTCGACACATCGATCACCAGCATGACGACGGCGCGATTGCGCGGAATCCGGACATCGTCGGTGGGCCCTGCCATCGCGATCGTGAATAGCACCAGCGAGGTCGCCAGCAGGATTGCAGGCAGGTGGCGCCAGCGACTCGGCCTCTCTGGGGACACGCTCTCCAGCAGCTCCATGTTGGCGAACCGCAGCATGCGCCTGCGCCTGGCCATTTGCACGGCGATGTAGAGCCCGACCAGCCCCAACACGGCGAAGAGGAACAGGAAGTACCAGGCGTGTTCGAACCCCGTAAGCGTCATCGGGCCGAGCAACGGCAAAGTCATGTGCGCCTTGTCATCTCCAGTTGCGGCGCGGGGCCCGTGTTGGCCCACGCGAGATCGACACTGGCGGTGGCGGAGGGATTTGAACCCCCGGACGGTTTTAGCCGTCTCTCGCTTTCAAGGCGAGTGCATTAGGCCGCTCTGCCACGCCACCGTCGACAAGCGTACGGGAGCGATCTGGGGGCACTCCCCTCGCAAGCTGGGGCCCCACCCGCTTGTGGGGGACGGTTGCGCGAAAAGCCGAGTGCTACACCCGGCCGAGCTTCGCCGGTGGTGTACCGGTCTTCAGTGCGACGCTGATTCGCCGGCAGTTCTCTCCCATCGCAGCGATCTGCGGGCGCGACAATCTGCCGAGGAAGTGAGCCCGTACTCCCCGTCCGTACGTCACCATCGCCTCACGAACGGCCGTCCTGCCGTCGTCGGTGATGATCGCGAGTACGCCGCGGCCGTCGTCGGGGCTGGCGCCACGGCGCACCATGCCCTGCATTTCCAACCGGCGGATCTGCCGAGTGACCCGGCTCGGCAGCGACATCAGACCCTCGGCGAGATCCCCCATGCGCGCCGATCCGGTCGTGGACTTGTCGAGCATGTCGAGCAGCCGCACATCGTTCAGGGTCAAGTGATGTGCGTCTACCAGCGACCGGTTCAAGGTCGCATACATACGCAACGCCGAGTCGAGGAAGTTTTGCCACGACCTCTGTTCAGCGATGTCTAGCCCAGGCATATCGCTAGCGGTACGCCCGGCAATCATCCCCTCCATTTCGCAATGGTAAATCTCACGAGCATTGCTGGGGCGGGAATGACCAGACAGTTTTTGCAGGATAGTAGGGTTAATCAGATGCGCGCGATCGTGGCCGGATCTGAATTTCAGCTCGAATGGCAGGATGTTTCCGACATCTCCCCTGGCGACGGCGAGGTGCTCATCAAGGTCAGCGCCGCGGGGGTCAATCGCGCCGATCTACTCCAGGCGGCCGGTAAGTACCCACCGCCGCCCGGCGCGAGCGAAACCCTCGGCCTCGAGGTGTCCGGAACCATCGCAGCGATCGGCAGCGGCGTCACCCAATGGTCCGTCGGGCAACGTGCGTGTGCTTTGCTGGCGGGCGGGGGTTATGCGGAGTTCGTCGCCGTCCCCGCCGGGCAGGTGATGCCGATACCCGACTCGGTAGGCCTTCACGAGGCCGCCGGATTGCCCGAGGTGGCGTGCACCGTGTGGTCGAACCTGGTGATGACCGCACAGCTGGCGGCAGGCCACTTTGTGCTGATCCACGGCGGGGCCAGTGGCATCGGCACACACGCCATCCAGGTGGCGCGCGCTCTCGACTGCCGGGTCGCGGTGACGGCGGGGTCGAAGAACAAGCTGGATTTATGCGCCGAACTGGGCGCCGAGGTCACCATCGGCTATCGCGACGAGGACTTTGTCGAGCGGGTGCGCAGCGAATCCGGGGGCGCGGGCGCCGACGTGATCCTCGACATCATGGGGGCGGCATATCTCGACCGCAACGTCGACGCGCTCGCCACAGGCGGCCGGCTGGTTGTCATCGGCATGCAGGGTGGCGTCAAGGCCGAGCTGAACCTTGGCAAGCTCGTGGCCAAACGCGCAGGCGTCATCGGAACGACGCTTCGCGCCCGTCCGGTCAAAGGTCCAGGAAGCAAGAGCGAGATTGTCTCCGAAGTGGTTGCCAACGTCTGGCCGATGATCGCCGACGGTCGGGTGCGGCCGATCATCGGTGCTGAGTTTCCGATCGAGAAGGCCCGTGCCGCGCACGAACTGCTGTCCTCGGGTGAGGTATCGGGGAAAGTGCTTCTGCGCGTGTCGGATTAGCCCAGCGACGCCAGCGCACGGACGAGTTGATCGACTTCTGCCGTCGTCGTGTAGTGCGCCAGTCCCACCGTCACGGCGCCGCCAATGTCGTTGACGCCGATGACATCAAGCACGCGCGAGCTGGCATTCGAAATTGCCAGTATCCCGTTGTCGGCCAACCGCTGAACCACCCGTTCGGCAGGCACATCGCTGACCGCGAAACTCAGCACCGGGATTCGCGCCTCCGGCCTGCCGATCACCATCACCGCCGACAGCGATCGCAGCGAGATCAGCAGGTAGTCGAACAGCCGACTCATATACGATGACGCCGATTGCATTGAGATGGAAAGTCTTTCGCGACGCGACCCGCTCGCCGACTCGTCAAGTGAAGCCAAGTATTCGATGCTGGCGACCACACCGGCAAGCAAGCCGAACTGGTGTGTGCCGATCTCCAGCCGCGCCGGCCCGGTGGCGTACGGGTTCAGCGACACCGAACTGAACGAATCGATCAGCGACGGATCGCGGAAGATCAGCGCGCCGATGGGCGGGCCGCCCCACGCGGTCGCATTCACCGCGACGACGTCCGCGTCGATCTCGTCGACGTCGATCAGCCGATACGGTGCGGCGGCAGAATGGTCGACGACCACCAGTCCGCCGATCTCGTGCACCAGCTTGGTCACCGCCCGCAAATCCGAGACCGTACCCAAAGTCGATGACGCCGATGTGATTGCGACCAGCCGCGTGGGCCGGGTGATCAGGCCCTCCCACTGCCAGGTCGGCAGTTCACCGGTCTCGATGTCGACCTCGGCCCACTTCACCTTGGCCCCATAGCGATTCGCGGCGCGCAACCACGGCGCGATGTTTGCCTCGTCGTCGAGGCGGGTCACCACCACCTCGTAGCCGAGCCCGACCCGCGACGACGACGCGTCGGCCAGCGACGTCAGCAGGACCGCGCGATCAGCTCCGAGGACCACTCCCCTCGGATCGGCACCGACCAGATCGGCCACGGCCTGGCGGGCGGCTTCCAGCACGGCGGCGCTGCGCTGCGCCGAAGGATGCGGTCCGGTCGGGGTGGGCATCGATCCCCGGAAGGCAGTGGATACGGCCCTGGCCACGGAATCGGGCAGCAGCATGCCGTTCTGCGCGTCGAAGTGCACCCAACCATCGCCCAAAGACGGGTGCAGACCGCGCACCCGGGCGACGTCGTATGCCATGCCAGCCCACCTTAGAGCGTCAGTGAATTGCACAAACCGACACGATTGTCCGATGCCCGACGGCGCCTTTCGACGCCCATGCCGTGGTCGGACCGGGTCACCTGGGCAGCCATACTAGTCCAGTGAGCTTCGGGTTCGGAGTGCTAATGGCACTGATGTTGCTAGTGATCCCCGGAGCAATCGTCGCTCGCGTCGGCAGGCTAACCTGGCCGACCGCGTTCGCAGTGGGGCCGGCCCTGACCTACGGCATCGTCGCACTGGCCATTCTGCCGTTCGGCGCACTCGGCTTCCCGTGGAATGCGTGGACCGCATTGTTAGCGACGGCCCTCGTTGCGGCTGCCGTTCTCGGTTTGCGGACCGTGCTGAGCAGGTTCCGGGACACCGACGCCGAGACGCTCGCCGCATCGCGAGGACCCGCGCTTGTAGTCGCCGCCGGGGTGGTCCTCGGCGCCGCGCTGATCGGGTTGGCTGCAGTTCGCGGGCTGCCACAATGGCAATCAATCCCGAGCAACTGGGACGCCGTCTGGCACGCCAACACCATCCGCTTCATCATCGACACCGGCCAGGCGTCGCCGACCCACATGGGCGAACTGCGCAACGTCGAAACCAACGAGGCCCTGTACTACCCGTCGGCGTTCCACGCCCTGGCGGCGGTGTTGAGTCAACTCACCGGCGCCGCACCGACCACCGCGTACACCCTCAGCTCGGTGACAGCGGCGATCTGGCTCTTTCCCGTCAGCGCCGCGACCTTGACATGGCAGTTGCTGCGCACCCGAATCGACCAGTGGCGCACCGCAGGCGCGGCGGCCACCGCGGCCGCGCTGTCGGCGTCGTTCACCGCGATTCCGTACGTCGAATTCGACACCGCGTCGATGCCGAACCTCGCCGCCTACGGCATGGCGGCGCCGACCATGGTGCTGATCGCGTCCGCGCTGCGGCACCGCGACCGCATCCCGCTGGCGGTGCTGGCGCTGCTCGGGGTGTTCTCCGTGCACATCACCGGCGGCGTCGTGGTGGTGCTGTTGGTCGCGGGGTGGTGGGTTTTCGAAGCACTGTTGCGTCCGGTGCGTGGCCGAGTCGCCGACTTCGTCACTTTGCTGCTGATCGCGTGTTTCAGTGTGGTGCTGCTGCTTCCGCAGTTCGTCGGCGTGCTGCGGCAGGCCGAGATCATCGTCGGGCATGCGTTCGTCACCCATGAAGGCCGCAAGCGCGGACTGATCGACGCGGTCGTGCAGCACACCCGTCACCTCAACGACTTCCCGATCCAATGGCCACTGATCCTGCTGGCCGCCGTCGGCGCCGTCATCCTAGTGATCCGGCGGGTCTGGTGGCCGCTGGCGGTGTGGCTGCTGCTTGTGGTGTCGATCGTGCATTCCTCGGCGACGTTCGGCGGACCGCTCGGCCGCCTGGTGGGCATGTTCAGCGACCTGTTCTACAGCGATCCGCGCCGGCTGTCGGCGGTGGTGGCGATGCTGCTCACCGTCGCCGCGGGCATCGCCATCTACACGCTCGCGGCGCTCGTCGTGCGACGGCCCGGCGTGGCCGCGGTCGTGGCCGTCGCCGTCAGTCTGGCCATCGGCGTCGCGTACGTGCCGCGGCACCAGTTCCTGTTCGGCGAGAAGTACGACTCGGTGATCGTCAACGACAAGGACCTGGAGGCCTTCGCTCACCTGGCCACGCTGCCGGGCGCGCGCGACACCCTGATCGGCGACGCCAACACCGACGGCACGGCCTGGATGTACGCGGTCGCGGGACTGCACCCGCTGTGGACCCACTACGACTACCCCGTCCAGCAGGGACCGGGTTATCACCGGTTCATCTTCTGGGCCTACGCCGACGAGGCCGACACCGATAAGCGGGTCGCCGAGGCGGTCAAGGCGCTCAACATCCGGTACGTGGTGACCAGCACGCCGGTGGTCCGCGGGTTCGTCATGCCCGACGGGCTAGTGTCGCTAGATACGTCACGGTCGTGGGAGAAGATCTACGACAACGGCGAGGCCCGCATCTACGAATGGCGCGGGGTCTCGTGAGGAAAGGAATGCGGGGCACTCTAGAGGCATGACGACCAACACCGACGACGACAACATCGAAATCATTGGCGGCGACACCCGTGCCGAGGAGGATGCCGACGGCAAGTCGCTGACCGATCTCGTCGAGCAGCCGGCCAAGGTGATGCGGATCGGCACCATGATCAAGCAGCTGCTTGAAGAGGTGCGGGCGGCACCGCTCGACGACGCCAGCCGCAACCGGCTGCGGGACATTCACCGCACCAGCATCACTGAGCTCGAAGAGGGTCTGGCGCCCGAGCTGCGTGACGAACTCGAGCGGCTCACACTGCCGTTCACCGACGACTCCGTTCCGTCGGACGCCGAGCTGCGCATCGCACAGGCCCAGCTGGTCGGCTGGCTGGAGGGGTTGTTCCACGGCATCCAGACCGCGCTGTTCGCCCAGCAGATGGCTGCCCGCCAGCAGCTCGAGCAGATGCGCGGACAAGGCGCACTCCCACCGGGTGTCGGCGCCCATCGCGGAGGACCCGGGACCGGGCAGTACCTGTAATTTTTGAGGAACTGTGACCCCCCCTTCTCACCCGCATATCGAGACGCGCGACGCGTGGGTGGAATTTCCCATCTTCGACGCCAAGGCTCGCTCGTTGAAGAAGGCGTTTCTCGGCAAGGCCGGCGGCGCGATCGGGCGCAACGCGTCCAACGTCGTGGTCATCGAGGCGCTGCGGGACGTCACGCTGTCCCTCGAACTCGGCGACCGGGTGGGTCTGGTCGGGCATAACGGCGCAGGCAAGTCCACGCTGCTGCGGCTGCTGTCGGGGATCTACGAGCCCACCCGCGGCGTCGCGAGCGTGACCGGCCGGGTGGCGCCGGTCTTCGATCTCGGCGTCGGGATGGACCCCGAGATCTCCGGCTTCGAGAACATCATCATCCGCGGGTTGTTCCTCGGCCAGACGCGCAAGCAGATGCTGGCCAAGGTCGACGAGATCGCCGATTTCACCGAGCTCGGCGATTACTTGTCGATGCCGCTGCGCACGTACTCCACCGGCATGCGGGTGCGGCTGGCGATGGGCGTGGTCACCAGCATCGACCCGGAGATCCTGTTACTCGACGAGGGCATCGGAGCCGTCGACGCGGACTTCCTGAAGAAGGCGCAGACGCGGCTGCAGAGCCTCGTCGAGCGGTCGGGGATCCTGGTGTTCGCCAGCCACTCCAACGAATTCTTGGCCCGGCTGTGCAAGACCGCGATGTGGATCGACCACGGCACGATCAAGATGACCGGCGGCATCGAGGATGTGGTCCGCGCGTACGAGGGAGACGACGCGGCCCGCCATGTACGCGAGGTCCTCGAGGAGCACCGAGCCGACTGGCCTGCAACGGTTGCCGATGACTGAGACGGTCTACGCCGTCGTGGTCACGCACCGGCGTCCCGACGAACTCGCGAAATCGCTGGACGCGCTGTCGTCCCAGGCTCGCACGCCCGATCACCTTGTGGTCGTGGACAACGACAACGATCCCCGCGTTCGGGATCTGGTGGATGGCCAACCAGTCCAGTCCACATATCTGGGGTCGCGCCGAAACCTCGGTGGCGCAGGCGGTTTCGCGCTGGGCATGCTGCATGCGCTGGCGCTGGGAGCCGATTGGGTGTGGTTGGCCGACGACGACGGGCGACCTGCCGACCCGGATGTGCTGGCGACACTGCTGGCGTGCGCGGAGAAACACTCGTTGGCCGAAGTGTCGCCGATGGTGTGCGACATGGATGATCCGTCACGGCTGGCGTTTCCGTTGCGCCGCGGGCTGGTCTGGCGACGGCGTGTCAATGAATTGCGCACGGGCACTGAGGATTTGCTGCCCGGGATCGCGTCGTTGTTCAACGGCGCGCTGTTTCGGGCGGCGACGCTTGAGGCGGTCGGCGTCCCGGATCTGCGGTTGTTCATGCGCGGCGACGAAACCGAGCTGCACCGTCGGCTGGTGCGAACGGGCCTACCGTTCGGCACGTGTCTGAACGCGGTGTACCTGCATCCGCAGGGCGGCGACGAGTTCAAGCCGATCCTCGGCGGGCGCATGCATACGCAGTATCCCGACAATGCGGCAAAGCGGTTCTTCACCTACCGCAACCGCGGATACCTGCAGTCGCAGCCGGGCATGCGCAAGCTGGTGTTCCAGGAGTGGATGCGGTTCGGCTGGTATTTCCTGATGTCGCGGCGCGACCCTCGCGGACTGATCGAATGGCTTCGGTTGCGGCGCATGGGTCGTAAGGAGAAATTCGGGAGGCCTGCACCGTGACGTTCACCGATGCCGCCGCGCGGTCGAGGACGATGGGCCGGGCATGGGGTGACATGGTCGCCGGGTTCGGCAAGCGCGAGCTGTGGCTGCACCTGGGCTGGCAGGACATCAAGCAGCGCTACCGACGCTCGGTGCTCGGGCCGTTCTGGATCACGATCGCGACGGGCGCGACGGCGGTCGCCATGGGCCTGCTGTACTCGAAGCTGTTCAAGCTGCCGCTCGAAGAGCATCTGCCCTACGTCACGCTCGGCCTGATCATCTGGAACCTGATCAACGCGGCGATCCTCGAGGGCGCCGACGTGTTCGTCGCCAATGAGGGCCTGATCAAACAACTTCCGACACCGTTGTCGGTGCACGTATACCGGCTGGTGTGGCGACAGATGATCCTCTTCGCGCACAACATCATCATCTTCGTGGTGATCGCGATCATCTATCCCAAGCCATGGAAGTGGACTGATCTCGCGGTGATCCCGGCGCTGGGGCTGATCGTGCTCAATTGTGTATGGGTCTCACTGTGTTTCGGCATCCTCGCGACCCGCTACCGCGATATCAGCCCGCTGTTGTTCAGCCTCGTGCAGCTGCTGTTCTTCATGACGCCGATCATCTGGAACGAGTCGACCCTGCAACAGCAGGGTGCGGGGTCGTACGCCAAGATCGTCGAACTCAACCCGCTGCTGCACTATCTCGACATCGTGCGGGCCCCGCTGCTGGGTGCCGACCAGGAGCTGCGGCACTGGGTGGTGGTGCTTTCGCTGACGGTGATCGGCTGGATCCTCGCGGCTTTCGCGATGCGGCAGTACCGCGCGCGTGTGCCGTATTGGGTTTAGGTCCGCGCTATCTCACGGCACTGACGGTGTGGGGAGCGACAGCCGCGTGAGCTCTCCGCAGCGGTGTGTAGTCCCCGACGTCTGAGCGAGGTAGCACCGCGCTCATGCCCGCCGGGCGCGACGATCACCGCGGGTCCTCGGGGTCGCATCCCTCGGCGGCGATGGCGGCGCGTTCGATGTCGTCCAAGCTGACGGTTCCCCGCGAGGATCATTCGCGCGACACTTCTCATATGGACGATCGTCTGCTAGATGTGTTCATGCGAGAGCTACGTAACCAGGGCGACGCGATGGGCTTTGCGGTCGATGATTACAACGGGGCGCTGAAGGATCTACAGGAGCAGGGTGTCGACCGGACGGCCACACTTTTAGCTCCTGCGGAACCTAACGGCTGTCCCCCGCCGTTATGCAGACATGAGCATCCCGCCATACGAGCCCCCGAAGTCCGCGCCGTCGCCAGGCGCCGGAACCACGCTGCTGTGTCCCAAGTGCG
>NZ_DASSCY010000311.1:0-41751 GCF_035697385.1 Mycobacterium sp.
TGCGCCAGTCGGATGGACCGATCACGATCATCGCCGGTGAACAGGTCGCTCGTGACGATGCGCGCGCCGAACTCGAACAGCTGCGGATGAGGTTGCGCGCGCGGATCGCCACCGTGCCCGATGCCAAGGACGTCGCAGGCACGCCGGGCATGGGATCGTCATCGGCTCTTGGTGTCACGGGCGTGATGGGACATCCAGGCGTCGCGCCCGCGATCGCTGACAGTGCGCTGTGCCTACTGGTGGGCACCCGCATGACTGTGACCTCGCGAACCGGGCTGAACGATGCCCTTGGATCGGTGCCCGTGTTCTCGATCGGCTCGGCGGCGCCGTACCTGCCGTGCACCCACGTGCACACCCAGGACTTACGCGGATCGCTGTCGCTGCTGACCGCGGCGCTGTCGGGTCAGGGGCGGCCGACTCATGTGCGGGTGCCCGATGTCGTTACGCGCACCGAACTGCGGCCGCCGGCGTTCAGTGGGCCAGGGGTTCGGTACCGGGACGCGATGGCGGTGCTGGATGCCGCGCTGCCGGATCGAGTCGACATCGTCGTCGATGCAGGCAACATCGGCGCGTCGGCGATTCACCATCTGCCGGTGCGACGAGACGGCAGGTTCGTCGTCGCGCTCGGGATGGGCGGGATGGGCTACAGCTTCGGCGCGGGTGTCGGTATGGCATTCGGCCGCCGCCACAGGACGGTGGTCATCGCGGGCGACGGCTCATTCTTCATGCACGGCATGGAGATTCACACCGCTCTGCAGTACCGGCTGCCGGTGACGTTCCTGTTGTTCGACAACCATGCGCACGCGATGTGCGTGACCCGCGAGCAGCTGTTCTACGACGGCCTGTACAGCTACAACCGATTTGGGCCGAGCCGTTTGGGCGCGGGGCTGGCCGCCATGTTCCCTGACCTGATGTCCGTCGACGTCTCCGAGATCGCTGATCTGGCCCCCGCGCTGGATGCGGCGCTCGATGTCGACGGCCCTTCGGTCATCAGCATCGAATGCTCGGCTGACGAAATTCCGCCATTCGCAAACTTTCTCGGCGGTGCTGTTCCTGCCGCCGCGAAACCTTCGACAACAAAGGAGAAGCGACCCGATGTCGTTGCCAGCACTTGATGACATTACCGCCCACCGAGGCACCGTCGAACCCATCGAAGACCTGATCCGCATCGAGACGGCTCCGCGCGAAAAGGCCACGCCCATCATCATGGAGATGATGCGGTCGGTGTATCCGCACGACGAGGTGTTCGGCGAATTCTGCACCGTCAACAGCTATATCGACTGTCCTCCGGACGAGCTGTTCGACTACATGTCAGACACCCGCTGCCTCGAAGAGTGGACCTACAGCCTGCGCGGGTTCACGCCGACCGAGGAACCGGGGCTCTGGCTGGCCTACGACCGGCTGGGCTCTGAGACCGAGATCTACACCCGTACTCATGCCAACAGGGCCGCCAAGACCGTCGACTATCACTGCGCCTGGGATCAGGGAAAGCACCTGTGGATGGTGTACCTGATACGCATCGTCGACGCGCAGGTGGTGTTCGACAAGCCGGGTTCGGTGGTGCTGTGGACCAACTGCCACCACCCGTTCTACGACCACAACCCTTACCCGGAAACGGCTCCACCCGAACGGCCGGTCTGGGTCGGCGACTTCTGGGACATGTTCGGCGCCGGTCATCTTCTGGAACTGAAGAACCTCAAGGCAATCGCCGAATACCGCTACCGCAACGGCCTTCCCGTGACACCCGTATGGATGAGATGAGGACACCATGACCGTCAGCTTGATAGACGTTTCCACGTACCTGCCGGGGGAGCCGATCGGCGCCGATTACTATGCCCAGTTCGCCACGTCCGACGATCTGCGGGACAACCTGATGTTCCGAGCGCCGAAGTTCCGGCACCATGTCGGTGAGGACGAGACCGCCATCGACATGGTGGAACGGGCTACCGCCGGTCTGATCGAGCGACACGGCCAGGATGCCATCGCGGACGTCGACGTGTTGATCACCCACACCCAGATGCCGGACATGCCGTTCTACGGCGGCGGGGGCGGCATCGCGCATCGCCTTGGCATCAAACCGAATTGGGTGCTCGACCTTCACAACGGCGGATGCGCTGCGTTCGTGCTCGGCCTCAAGGTCGCCCGTAATCTGCTGGCGTCCGGCGAGGGCAAGACCGCGTTGATCGCCATCGCGCAGAACGCGGCCGGCCAGATCTTCGACCAGCCCAACGTGCGGCGCAAAGCACAGGCGTCGGTGCCCGGTGACGGAGCGGCGGTGGGTCTGGTGACGCTGTCGGACACGTCGCCGATCCTCGATGTCGAGTGCCGCACCTATGGCGAGTACGCCGGTGACATGACGATCGCCGTCAACCCGCCGCGCAAGTGGTGGCAGCCGGGCCCCGGGGAGGGCTACATCGGCTTCACCGAAAGCAAGATCACCAAGGTGCTGGCCCGTGGCAACCGGCAGGTGCCCGAGGTGTCATACGCGGTGTGCGATCGAATTGGCCGCAAGCCCAAGGATCTTGACTTGCTCGTCACCAATCAGCCGAACCGGGTGTTCCTGCGGAACTGGCGCGAAGCGCTGGAACTGCCCAAGGAGCGGCACGTCGACACGTTCGACGAATGCGGCAACCTGTTCGCCGCGGGTATCCCCGTCAACCTCGACAGGGCGATCTCCAGCGGAAAGTTGAAGAGGGGCGACGTGGTGTTGATGTCGGCGTTCGCCCATGCGGGTGACTTCGCAGGCGCCGCCGCGGTTCAGTGGGGCGGGCGTGAGTGATGGCCGCCGCGAAGCATGCCCTCCCCGATGCGGTCGAAGCGTTGCCACGCGCTGATGATCCGTTTGCGTTGTCGCTCAACGAGAATCCGTTCCCACCGCTGCCCGCAGTGCGGTCGGCATTGATCGAATCGATCGATGCGGCCAACCGCTATCCCGAGTATCTGCCGGAGCGGCTGCGCTCGTTGATTGCCGACCGAGTCGGGGTACGGGACGACCAGGTGGTCATCGGCGAGGGCGCGACGGGTGTGGTTCTGCAGGTGCTGCACGCAGTGACCAGCCCCGGCGAGACGATGGTGATGACGTCCCCGACGTTCGACGGGTATCCGATCTTCGCGCAGATGGCCCGGCTGCGATCGGTCACTGTGCCGCTGGACCGGCACGGCCACCACGACCTCGACGCGATGGCTGAAGCGGCCAGCCAAGCGCGGGTCGTGGTGGTGTGCCGGCCACACAATCCGACCGGAACCATCGAGCCGGCGGCCGACATCGAGCGGTTCCTTCAGCGGGTGCCTGCGGACACCGTGGTGCTGCTGGACGAGGCCTACGTGGAGTTCCTGGCGCCGGCCTACCGCATCGATGCGCCTGCCCTCGTCGAGCGGTATCCCAATGTCGTGGTGCTGCGGACCTTCTCGAAGGCCTACGGGCTGGCCGGCCTGCGAATCGGCTACGGCTTTTGCGCATCCGCACTCGCCCGCCGGTTGTGGACGATGCAGCTGCCCTTCGGGACCGGCATCACCAGCCTGGTGGCCGTCGCGGCGTCCTACGACGCCGAAGATCAACTGCAGCAACGTATTCAGATGATCGCCTCCGAGCGCCGCTTCATGCGGATGCGGCTACGCGCGATGGGTGTCTACAGCACCGACGGACACGCCAACTTCGTGTACCTGCCGCCACTCGGTCGGCCATGGCGCGAAGTTTTCGACGGCACCGGGTTGAAGGTCCGCGACTACGCCGACGGCAGCGTGCGAATCACCGTCGGCAGCAGACAGTCGACCCGTGCGGTGTTGTCCGCGGTGGCGGCGGTGGCGTCGCGCTGATCTGCCCGGCGACAGCCGGTCCATGGGGTATGAAGAGTCGTGCCTTCGCAACCGCCGTGGCCCGACAAACGGGACCCGATCGCGCTGGCGCGCGCGAACTGGCAGCGTTCGGGCTGGGGTGCGGTCGCCGACGGCATGGTCGCGGTGACGTCGGTGATGCGGGCGCACCAGATCCTGCTGGCCCGTGTCGAAACCGCGCTGCGGCCCTACGACCTCAGCTTTTCGCGCTACGAGCTGTTGCGGTTACTGGCATTCAGCCGCACCGGCGCGCTGCCGATCACGAAGGCGTCCGACCGGCTGCAGGTGCACGTCACCAGCGTCACGCACGCGATACGCCGGCTGGAGGCCGACGGGCTGGTGGAGCGAATACCGCATCCCACCGACGGGCGCACCACGCTGGTGCGGATCACCGACCTCGGCCGCTCGACCGTCGAGGACGCGACCGTGACGCTCAACAACGAGGTCTTCGCCGACATCGGCATCTCCGACGAAGAGTCGCGGGCGCTCGCGGATTCCATCGAGACGCTGCGCCGCCACGCGGGCGATTTCTAGGCGCTAACTGGACGTGGTCGGCAGCGGGATCGTCGCGGTCACCGCGGTTCCCGAGCCTGGCCGCGATCGGATGTTGAGCCTGCCGCCGACGATTTCGGCCCGCTCGGCCATCGACAGCAGGCCGTAGCCGCCCATCTCGTCGCTGCCCAGCGGATGCTCGAAGGTGTCGAAACCGATTCCGTCGTCGACGATTTCGAGGCGGGCGGCATCTTCGTCCACCCTGAACGTCAGCCGCGCGATGTTGGCGTTGGCGTGCTTGACGACGTTCTGCAGGCACTCCTGGGCGATGCGGTACAACGCCAGCTCGATGTGGTCGGGCAGCCGAGTGTCGTCGAGGTCGACGTCGATGCCGATCTGCGGGATCGACCGGGCCAGGCTGGCGAGCCCGCCTGCGAGGCCGAGATCGTCGAGCACCGGCGGCCGCAGTCCGCCGATCGCCGCGCGCGCCTCCTGCAGCGTCAACTCGACCAATTCGCGGGCCTTGTCGAGCTGTTCGGCCATCATCGCCGGGTCGTCGACCGCGCGAGACGCCGCGTCGAGCCGGTACGACAGCGTCACCAGCCGCTGCGAAATGCCGTCGTGGATATCGCCGGCCAGCCGGCGGCGTTCGATTTCCTGCGCCTGGATCACCTGCTCGACGAAATTCTCGTGCGCGCGTTCGCGGGCCACCAGCTGCCGGTGCAGCCGGGCCTGATGCAGGGCACCCGCGATGAGCCTGCCGATCACCAGCAGCAGTTCGACATCGCGCTCGGTGAAATTGCGCCGCTCGACGGTGTGCACGTTGAGCACGCCGACCAGGCCGCCGGGGTCGGTCTCCATTGGCACCGACACCATCGACGTGAAGTCCTTGCCCCGCAGCGACTGAAACGGCATGTAGCGGGGATCGGACTCCTTGTCCTGTCTGATCACGACCGGCTCGCGGTGGCTGGCCACCCAGCCGGAAATGCCCTGTCCCAACGGAAGCCGGATCTTGCCGACCTCGGCGTCGAACGGCGGCGTCGCCCCGGCGAGGGTGAGCGATCGTTCGGTGTCGTCGAGCACGTGCACGAAGCACACATCGCTGGCGGTGGCCGCGGTGATCATCCGGGCGGCCGCCGCGGCAAGCGGTTCGACGCCTGGCCCGCTCGATGCGGCCTGGATCAGTTCTCGCAGCAGCGCGAGCTCGCGGTCGGCGTCGACGAGGTCGCGCACCGCGTTCGACGGGCGCGCTGCGGGCCTCATTGGTAGATGCCTTCTCGGAGGGCGGTTGCGACGGCGCCGGCGCGGTCGCTGACGCCGAGCTTGCGGTAGATCGAGCGCAGATGAGACTTGACGGTCTCGTCGCCGATCACGAGCTTGGTGGCGATGGCGCGGTTGGAGAGGCCGTTGACGACGAAGGACAGGATTTCGCTCTCCCGCTGTGTCAGGCCCTGGCGGGCGCCGGGCCAGAACTCGTCGCGCTGCATCCGCGCGGCGGTGTCGACGGCGCGGGCGGCCATGGTCGGGTCGATCGCGGTCTCGCCGCTGTGCACGAACTCCAACTGGCGCACCAGATCGTCGCTGCTGATGCTCTTCAGCAGATAGCCGGACGCGCCGACGCGCAACGCCTGGAAGAGGTACTGCTCGTCGTCGTAAACCGACAGCATCACTACCTTGCGTTGCGGGTCGCGCTCGCGCAGCTCCTGGCACAGGTCCAGACCGCTGGCGCCCTGCATACGGACGTCGCACAAGACGATGTCGGGCTGGAGCTCGTCGATGACGCTGAGCGCTCGCTCAGCGCCGACGGCCTGGCCCACCACCTGGACGCGATCGGCGAACGTCGCGAGCATGGCCTTGAGGCCCTCGATGACCATCTCGTGGTCGTCTACCAGCACAATCCGCACCGGCCCCGCAGTGACCACCATGGCAACACCTTAGAGCCGCCACCCCGCCGGGGGTTCCAACTTGGCCTGCCCAATCCCCCCTACGGGGGACGCGCCGCAGGTGTGACGTGGGCCACCCTTTCCGGGTGCCGATCACACAGGAGCGAACGTGGCGCGCTGGCCGGTTCTGGTGGGACTGGTCGCGGCCTAGCGACGTAAGTGCTTATCCGCTGCGCGCGGTGATTTTCGACCTCGATGCGCTGGCCGATGTCGAATCCGATGCCCACCGGGTGGTGTTCAACGCCGCCTTCGCCCACCACGGGCTGGACATCGTGTGGACGGTCGAGCGTTACCGCAAGCTGTTGGCGCTGAGCGACGAACGCCAACGGGTTGCTGCCGAATTACGGGCACGAGGGGTTTGCACGGAATGCGACGTGCTGAACAAGCTGCTCGTAGACGAGATCGTCGCGACCAAGACGATGATGTTCGAGGAAATGGTTCTGGATGCCGACCTTGCGCCGCGGCCGGGGCTGCATGACTTCGTCATGGATGCCTTCGCTGCGGGCGTATCGGTGGCTGTGGTGACGAACGGCCCGCGCAGTTGGGCGGAGCCGTTGGTGCGGCAGCTGGTCGGCGAAGGGCTGATCGAGACGGTTGTGACCGGCGACGACGTGAACAAATCGATGCCGAATCCCGAGCCCTATCACCTCGCGCTGTGGGAACTCGGCATATCCGCGGAGAACGCGCTGGCCGTCGCGGGGTCCGCGGCGGGGCTGCGGGCAGCGAACGCCGCGGATCTGGCCACTGTCGTCATCACCGGCGGTGGCGCCCCGGATCTGCCGGCGGCCGCGGCGGTGCGTCCGGACTACGCCGGCAGCGAGCCGCTGCAGATGGCGGATTGCCAACGCCTGCACGGTCGTTGGTGGACGGCACGCAAGCCATCGACGGCCGCGTAGCCTTCAGCGCTTCGTGTCGCGCCAGTCGACGAGCTTCTCTGCCGTGCTGAGGTCGTACTTGCCTTCTGACGCACGGACCTCGGTGTGGAACAACGTGGCTCCAGCGGCCAGGTAGGCGTCCGCCGACTGCGGATCGGTCCACAGTGTCGAGCGCTCGATATCGCTTTCGGCGCGCCCGAATCCGGTTGCCAGTTCGGCGACGCGGGCACTGGCCTCGCGGTAGGAGTCGATGGGCAGGAAGGTATGCCAGATGTCGGCATGGCGTGCGACGGCGGGCAAGGTGCGCTTGGGACCGGATCCGCCGATCAGGATCGGGATCTTGCGCAGCGGTGCCGGCTGCAATAGTTCGAACCGGCGCTCGATGCGCAGCAGTCCCTCATCGAAGAGGTCCGCCCGCGATCTCACCGTTCCGTATTCGAAACCGTAAGTGGTGTAATCCTTCTCGTACCAACCAGCGCCGACGCCGAGGATGGCGCGGCCACCGCTGATGTGGTCGACAGTACGCGCCATGTCCGCGAGCAGATCGGGGTTGCGGTAGCCGATCCCCGCCACCAGCAGGCCGAGTTCGGCGCGTGTGGTGATCTCGCCCCACGATGCCAGCGCGGTCCAGCCCTCGAAGTTGTTCACATCCGGCTGCACCTCGGCCAGCACCGGCTTCGCGTCGGCGATCGACTCGATGAACGGCGCATGGAAGTGGTCATAGCCGAAGATGACGTCCACCCCGATCTCCTCGGCATGCAGGACAGCTTGCCGCCAGGTGGCGTAGTCAGGGGTGTCGGCGGGCTGAATTTGAACGGCAACGCGTACGGGAAAGGTCATTAACGCGACAAGCAAGACTCATCGCGGTTTATTCCGGGCGTTCGCGAGGGAGTGCTGGCGTGTTGCCGTTGTCAAGTCCAAATGTGTTGAGGCACGCCATCTGTGGACAGATTCGTGATTGTGGATAACTTTCTAGGCTGGTCTGCCGCATTGGGCATAATCGCAAGTGTGTTCGACTCGGAGTTCTCAACGGCGGATGACGCGACGGTCGTCGCCGCCATCGAGGAGGGCGCGCGGGCAGAAGCTGCTGCCGGGGCTCGCCGACTGGCCGCCATTGCTGAGCTCGCCCGTCGCCGGGTCGTTGACGATGACGAGCGGGCGAACTGGGCGTTCGACGGCTGGGCTTCAGCGTCCGCCGAGGTGGCGGCGGCTATGACTGTGGGACATCGCCGGGCCTCGGCGCAGATGCGGATCGCGGTCGCGCTGCGTGACCGTCTTCCCCGCGTTGCGGCGCTGTACATGCAGGGCAGGCTCAGCTCGCGGGTGGTCTCCGCGATCACGTGGCGCACCCAACTGGTGGAGGACGCCGACGCGCTGGCCCTCATCGATGCAGCCCTTGCGGAGGGAGCGAACAAATGGGGTCCGCTCTCGGAGGACCGACTCGATCAGGCGATCGACGCATGGATCTTCCGTTACGACCCGGCGGCCGTGCGCCGCTCTGAATCTTCCACGCGCAGTAGAGACTTCTCGATCGGAGATCTCGATGATCCGGCCGAAACCACCTCGGTGTGGGGTCGACTGTTGGCCACAGACGCGGCGGTGCTCAAGCGTCGCGTCGCACAGATGGTGCAGGGAGTCTGCGACAATGATCCTCGCCTCATCGGCGAGCGTCGCTCGGATGCGGTGGGCGCAATCGCTGCAGGCAGTTTCCGTCTGGCGTGCCGGTGCGGTTCGAAGACCTGCCCGGCGGGCGATGCGCCGAGTTCCTCCAACGTGGTGATCCGGGTTCTGGCGGATCAATCAGCGGTCGACGCCGCAACTGGCTCTGCCGACCAGCCCGCAGTCGCGCCGCCCGCAGCGCTCATCGTCGGAGGGGGCATCGTGCCGACACCGTTGTTGTCGGAGTTGATCCGCGGCGGCGCCAAGGTCCGTCCGATCACCATGCCCAGCGATGAGCCGGAACCGCATTATCGACCGTCGGCGGAGCTGGCCGAGTTCGTGCGGATGCGAGACCTGTACTGCCGCGCGCCCGGCTGCGACGTGCCTGCCGATCGCTGCGACTTGGACCACACCACCCCGTATCCGATCGGGCCGACCCACGCGTCAAATCTCAAGTGTCTGTGTCGAACTAACCATCTGATGAAGACCTTTGGCGGATGGCACGACATTCAGCTGCCTGATGGCACGGTCATTTGGATCTCACCCAGCGGCAGGAAATACATCACCAAACCCGGCAGCCGGTTGTTCTTCGAGACATGGGACACCACGACCGCCGACCTTCCGCCCCCGTCGATCGTGGTGCCGAATACCGGCGACCGCGGCCTGATGATGCCCAGACGACGACGTACTCGTGCAGCCGAATACGCCGCGTGGATCAAGGCCGAACGCGCGCGCAACGAAGCGCCCGCACCGTTCTAACCTTTGCGGATCATTTCGATGACGGCGCTGAAATCTTTGTCGGCGTGGTCGGCGGCGAACTTCGCATAGATCTCGGCGGCGTGAGAACCAAGCGGCGCCGAGGAACCCGTCGACTTGACCGCGTCCATGGCCAGGCCGATGTCCTTGTTCATCAGCGCGGTCGCGAACCCCGGCTTGAAGTCATTGTTGGCCGGCGACGTCGGAACCGGTCCCGGCACAGGGCAATTCGTGTGCACAGCCCAGCAGTTTCCGGTCGCACCGGTGATCACGTCGAACAACGACTGCGCGGAAAGCCCCAACTTCTCGGCAAGTACGAAGGCCTCTCCGACGGCGATCTGCTGCACGGCCAACACCATGTTGTTGCACAGCTTCGCGGCCTGGCCGGTGCCTGAAACCCCGCAGTGAATGATCTTGCCCGCCATGGGCTCCAACACAGGCCGAGCGCGCTCGACGGCAGCGTCGTCACCGCCGACCATGAAGGCCAAGGTTCCGGCGGTAGCGCCCTTCACCCCGCCGGACACCGGCGCGTCCAGCTGCGCGATACCGCGTTCGGCGGCCTGCTGATTGATGGTGCGGGCGTCGTCGACGGAGATGGTCGACGTGTCAATGAACAGCGCGCCATCTGAGGCAACGGGCAGCACCTCGGCGTAACAGGCCTTCACGACGTTCCCGTTGGGAAGCGACGTGATCACGACATCGGCGTCGGCGACTGCCTCGGCACCATTGTCGAACACCGCAGCGCCCTTCTCGGCCGCGGCGGCCTTCTGGGCGGCCACCGGGTCGAAGCCGCGCACAGTGTGACCCGCGGCGAGTAGGTTGGCCGCCATCGGGCCGCCCATGTGGCCCAACCCCAGGAACGCGATCGTCGTCATCTGTTCTCCTATGCGGATGCGCGGGCCCGGGCCGCTGCGGCCCGACCGATTACCACACGCATGATTTCGTTGGTGCCCTCGAGGATTCGGTGTACCCGCAGATCGCGGACGATCTTCTCCAGCCCGTACTCGCGCAGATACCCGTAGCCGCCGTGCAGCTGCAATGCCTGATCCGCCACGTCGTAGCACGCGTCGGTCACATAGCGCTTGGCCATCGCGCACAACTCGACCTTGTCGGGATGATTCTCGTCCAGCGCGGTTGCGGCGCGCCACAACAGGATTCGCGATGCCTGCAGCGCGGTGGCCATATCGGCCAGCGTGAAGCGGATGGTGGGTTCGTCGAGCAGGGAGCCGCCGAACGCCTGGCGATCGGCCAGGTAGCCGGTGGCCTTGTCGTAGGCGGCCTGCGCACCGCCGAGCGAGCAGGCGGCGATGTTGAGGCGCCCGCCGTTGAGCCCGTTCATCGCGATGCCGAATCCGGTGCCTTCGCCGTCGGCACCGCCCAGCATCGCGTCGGCTGGCACCCGCACACCTTCGAAGATCACCTGAGCGGTCGGCTGTGCGTTCCAGCCCATCTTCAGTTCGTCGGCGCCGAAACTCAGTCCCGGCATGCCTTTTTCGACCAAGAACGCCGAAATGCCGCGAGGACCGTCACCGCCGGTGCGGGCCATCACGACGTAGACATCCGATGTGCCTGCGCCGGAGATGAATTGCTTGACGCCGTCGATGACATAATCGCCACCTTGGCGAACTGCCTTGGTGCGCAACGCGCTTGCGTCTGATCCCGCGCCCGGTTCGGTCAGGCAGTAGGAGGCGATGGCCTCCATCGACGCCAGTCTCGGCACCCAGGATTTGCGCTGTTCGTCGTTGCCGAAGGTGTCGACCATCCACGCACACATGTTGTGGATGGACAAGAACGCCGCGATGGTCGGGTCTGCGGCGGCGAGCTGCTCGAAGATGCGCACGGCGTCGAGCCGACACAGATCGCTGCCGCCGACATCCTCGCGGCAGTAGATGGCGGCCATGCCGAGTTCAGCCGCCTCGCGCAGCACATCGGTGGGGAAGTGCTTGGTGGCGTCCCACTCCAATGCGTATGGCGCAAGGCGCTTCTCGGCGAACGCGGCCGCCGTCTCGGCGATCACGCGTTCGTCGTCGTCCAGCCCGAAGTAGTCCATCTACTTCATTGTCGGGATGACGAACTCGGCGCCGTGGCTTCCCGCGGGCCAACGCTGCGTCACCGTCTTGACCTTGGTGTAGAAGATGATCGACGAGGGGCCGTGCTGGTTGAGGTCGCCGAAGCCAGACCGCTTCCATCCGCCGAACGTGTGGTAGGCCACCGGCACCGGGATCGGCACATTCACGCCGACCATGCCGACCTGCACCCGAGACACGAAGTCTCGGGCGGTGTCGCCGTCGCGGGTGAAGATCGCGACGCCGTTGCCGTATTCGTGCTCCGAGGGAAGACTTAGCGCTTCCTCGTAGTCGTTTGCACGCACGATGCACAGCACCGGGCCGAAGATCTCGTCGGTGTAGATGGACATGTCGGGGGTGACGTGGTCGAACAGCGTCGGGCCGATGAAGTAGCCACCCTCGAGGTTCGAATCACCGAACTGCAGGTCGTCGCTGGTGCGTTCGCGACCGTCGACGACGGCTTCGGCGCCTGCCTCGACACCCTGGTCGATGTAGTCCTTCACGCGGGCCAGGGCGGCCTCGGTGACGAGCGGGCCGTAGTCGGCCTTCGGGTCGAGGCTATGGCCGACACGAAGGTTGTTGACGCGTTCGATGAGCCTGGCGCGCAACCGATCTGCGGTCTGCTCGCCGACCGGCACCGCGACGCTGATCGCCATGCAGCGCTCGCCGGCGCTGCCGTAGCCGGCGCCGATCAGCGCGTCGACCGCGTTGTCGAGGTCAGCGTCGGGCATGACGATCATGTGGTTCTTGGCGCCGCCGAAGCACTGTGCGCGCTTGCCGTGGGCCGCGGCGGTCGAGTAGATGTACTGCGCGATGTCGGAGCTGCCGACGAAGCCGACGGCCTGGATCTCGGGGTGCTCGAGGATGGCGTCGACGGCTTCCTTGTCGCCGTGCACCACCTGGAACACGCCCGGTGGCAATCCGGCTTCGAGGAACAGTTCGGCCAGCCGGACGGGCACCGACGGGTCGCGCTCGCTGGGCTTGAGGATGAAGGCGTTGCCGCACGCGAGTGCGGGGCCGGCCTTCCACAGCGGGATCATGGCGGGGAAGTTGAACGGGGTGATGCCGGCGACCACGCCCAGCGGCTGGCGCAGTGAGTACACGTCGATGCCGGTGCCGGCGCCCTCGGTGTATTCGCCCTTCAGCAGGTGGGGGATGCCGACGGCGAACTCGATGACCTCGATGCCGCGCTGGATGTCACCCTTCGAGTCGGCGACGGTCTTGCCGTGTTCGAGCGACAGCAGTTCAGCGAGTTCGTCGACGTTCTGGTTGACCAGGTCGACGAACCGCATCATCACCCGGGCCCGGCGCTGCGGGTTGAATGCCGCCCACTGCTTCTGCGCCTCGACCGCGCCTGCGACTGCGGCGTCGATATCGGCTGCCGACGCCATCGGCGCCGTGGCCTGTACCTGCCCGGTATTGGGATCCATCACGTCGGCGGTGCGCGTCGACTTGCCTGCTGTGCGCTTGCCGTTGATGAAATGAGAAATCTGTGTGGTCATGGTTGTGCCCCTCGCCTGAATGGCTGAATACTTGGATATCCTAGTAAACGGCGGCGACCCAGCGCAAGTGGGCTCTCGAGACTGTTGCCAGATCGCGATTTCACGGGTTCGCGATCTGTGAGCAGTGTCAGCGTTATAGGCCGGGGGCTCACGGTGCAGATCCGAACCGGCACGCCAGATGCGAATCTCTAGATAGCTCGGTTCTATCCGAGAACAGACGCCTAAGCGGTGAACGTTCGGGGGAACAGGATCGCGCATCCTTGAGAGGAGTTCGCTAGTGCGGTACATCGACTCAGTGCAAGGGCACAATCCGCGACTAAACGAGTGGCTGCTCGGCGCTTTCGATCAGGCCGACTCGATTGCGATTCGCACCGGCTTCTTGAGTGCACCCGCAGTCGAACAGTCGGCGTTATCCATGACGGCTTTTCTCGAGCGCGGTGGGCACCTATTGATCGTGGCCGGTGGTGCCCCCGACCAGGCTGATCCAGGTGCGTTGGTCAGGCTCGCCGAACTGGTGCGTCCACATCCACGTGCGACGCTACGCGTGGTGGTGCATCCAGAAGAGTTCCAGAACGCCAAAACCTACTTCGTGCAGTTTCGCGACGGCCACACCGAAGCGCTGGTCGGCTCACCCAATCTGACCATCGGTGGAATGGAATCCAACCACGAAGCCGCGGTTCTCATGGATTCTCGAATCAATCGACCCGACGCCTACGACCGCGATGATCCCCGGGGTGGCGAAGCGGATTTGATTCTTGCTAAGCACCGTAACGGTCCGACGAGAACGGCCACGGTTGCACACCAGTTGCACCTTGGGCGATTCGCCAACATGGCCCACTAACTGGCCGTCTTCCTCTACCGCCGCACCACTCAGCTGTAGGTTCTCACGCCTGGCTTCAATATCTCACGGATGACTTCCGACGGACTTCAAATTTGAAGCGGCAGTGAGACACGCGTGCTTTTAGTTCTCTCAAACTATGTGGATCGTCGCGGCGTGAAGACGTTGCGCTATTACCACGAAGTGGAACTGTTGTCGCCCAGCCATATCGATGAGCACAACGGCTATCGGTACTACCACGGCAGCGGATCGACGCGACGCTAGCTGTCGTCAGCTGTCTGGTGGCGGCAGCGTTCAATGAATAGTTGGGCGAGCCAGGACGGTTCGCTGTACATCACGTCGTGGCAGGTGTCGAGTGTCAGGACGGTGTCGATACCGCCGAGGCCGCTGATATAGGTGAGCTGTCGGCGCTGCGACACGACGCGGTCCCGGCGGGTGAGGATCCACGTGCGTTTGGTTTCCCTGGGCAGGCCGGCGTGGTCGGCTGGCTCCAGCAGAATCTGAGCCGGTTCACGACAGAGTCGTGTCCGTGCGTAGCGACTGCGATGGCGGGGGACACCGTTCCAGAGCAGCGCTCGACCGGCCGCTGGCGGGACCCGAAGTAAGGCTTCGGCTTTCATGGCGGTCCGCCGAAGGAAATGCGCGAACGGCCACGGCAGGGTGTCGACTACCGAGGATCCGTGCGGTGGAGTCACGGCCGCAATGAGTATCACTTCCCGGACCTTTGGGTAGCCGAGTTTGGTGACGACGCGCAGCGCCGTGAGCCCACCGAGGGAATGGGCGGCCACGACCACGCAGCCCAGTCCCGCGCGCTCGATCTCAGCGACCACCGCATCGGCATAGCTGGTGGCGTTCAGTGCATCGGGCGGGGCCGGGGAGGTGGGCCGGCCGGGCAAGTCGACCGCCAGCACCCGCAGATAGGGTGCGCGGTCGTTGATTTCATCGATGACTAGGTCCCAGCAACGAGCATCATGCGCACCGCCGTGGATGAGCACGAGGCTGGGCACCGAATTATCAGGAGTCACTGCGATGTTCCAGGGGATTCGCGGACGCGTCGGGCGGCGGGGCCCTTCTTCACGCCGGTGCGCGCGGCGGCTCGATCGCCGGATTCCCATGGGCCGCCTCGGGCGAGCCGGAAGCGTTGCATGGTGAGGTCGAGGATCTCCGGTGTCATGAGGCCCGGGGCCCATTCGATCCAGCACCAGCTTCGGGCCGGCTTCTTACCCGACGAGCTGTCGGTTAGGCGGCCGAAGAAGTGGATGTAGCTACCGGCGGTGTCGAAGGCGAACAAGTAGGTGTCGGCGCCCATGGACACCTCCAGTGCAGCCAACGTGCCGTCGTCATTCAAGGTCGGAGTGGCGACGACGTCGTCGTGAGCTGTGGTGACCCCGCCTTTGAGCTGGTAGCCGGGCACGAAGGTCAGGCCCTCCTAGTAGTTGGGTGAATTGCCTTGCTGGCCACACTGAATCGTGATTGTGTGAGGCGTCCTTAGCTGCGCGGGAATTCGATCAGTCCTCTGATGTTGCGGCCTTCGCGCATGTCATCGATCGCCTCGTTGATCTGATCCAGCCGGTAGCGGCGGGTGACCAGTTCGTCGAGTTTGAGTGCGCCCGCCTGGTACATCGACAGCAGCATGGGCATGCTGGCTCGTGGGTTCATCCCGCCGTAGAGCGTGCCTTTGAGCTGCTTGCACGAGTTGGCCATGTCGACCAGGATCAGTGGGACCGACATCTCGGTCAGCGGAGTCATACCGGTCAGCACGCAGGTTCCGCCCTTACGGGTCAGCATCATCGCCACCGGAATGAGGTCGGCGTGAACCACGCCTGCGGTGAGCACCACGCGGTCGGCCATCACCCCGGCGGTCAGTTCGCGCACGAGCTCGACCGCCTCGTGTGCCCAGGCGATGGTGTGTGTCGCCCCGAACTGTGGTGCTGAATCCCTCTTGAATTCGACGGGATCGACGCCGATGACGTACTTCGCCCCCGCGGCGCGAGCGCCTTGGAGCGCGTTCATTCCGACCCCGCCGATCCCAATGACAATGACGGTGTCGCCCGGCTGGGTGCCCGCCGATACGGTTGCCGATCCCCAGCCGGTTGTTACACCGCATGACACCAGCGATGCAGCGTGAAACGGGATGGACTCATCGATTTTGATCAACGAATCCTCGGAAGTCACCACGTACTCGGAGAAGGTTCCCAGCTGGGTGGTGGCCATCAGACCTTGCTCGCCGAGATGGCGGCGCACGGTGCCATCGGTGATCATTTCCTTGGCGAACAGGTTGGCCCCGACATCGCAGATGTAGCTTTGGCCGCTGACACACCACCGACACTTGCCGCACGCGGGGATGAACGACATTCCGACGTGATCGCCCGGTTGAAGGCCGCTCACCCCGGGACCGACTTCTTCGACGATGCCGGCGCCCTCATGCCCGCCGATTAAGGGAAACCAGTCGGGTGTGGCCATGCCGGCGGCGCGCATCATCTCGACGAGTTCGGTCGACGGCACGGCGTCGCCGGTGGCGAAGTGATCGTCGGTGCGGCAAATACCTGCGGTGACCATGCGCACCAGCACCTCACCGTGGCGAGGCTCATCCAGGTCGATCTCGCAGACTTCCCAGTCATTGCCAACGCCCCGCAGAATCGCCGCTTGGCACTTCATCGTGCACACCGCCTCCAGGTAGAGCCCGCCACTTGCCCGCCGACAACCGACCCGAGTAACGTAGCAATTATGCAGACATTCTGCATAGTGCCCTGAGCCTCGATTCGTCCCACGAGTCTGGAGTGATGTCGTGACCACAGCCACGCCCACCGCGATTCCGCATTTCATCCGCGGTGAACTGCGCGTACCCAACGGCGGAAGTGCGGTCGAACACGACGGCTTTACCACCCCAGCGCTGGATTTGGATGAACTCGTCTGGCCGCGCACGGAGGCTGGCCCCGCGTTCGACGTGCCCCTTGCCGAGATCATCGACTTCCTCGCTGCAGTCGGAAAGCGCATGGACCTCGACACGAATCCGCATCTGCAGCACGCGCTCGACGCCAGCGCGGCGTTCAGCGCGCTGGGGCCCCGCATCCTTGGCCAGGGCTACCGGGGGCTGCAGCACGCGTTCGACCCCGAGTCACTGTGGTTCCAGGTCGACAAAGAAGTGGGACGCGAGGCGCTCGATGGGTGGAAGGTGGTGCCAGACCTCACCGGAAAGCCACGTCGGGTCCGGGCTTTTCCTCCCAGGCTGGTGCACATCATGGCCGGAAATGCGCCGGGTGTCACGGCGGCCTCGATCGTGCGCGGCGCGCTGACCAAGGGTGTGCATCTGCTCAAGCTCCCATCCAATGATCTGTTCACGGGTACGGCGATCTTGCGCACGATGGCCGAGGTCGGCCCGGGACACCCAGTCACGGAATCGTTCTCGTGTGTGTACTGGCGCGGCGGCGATCCCGAAGTGGAGAGTGCGCTGTTTCGTGCCCAGTACTTCGATCGGCTGGTGGCTTGGGGTGGGGATGCCGCCATCCGTTCGGCGCTGCAATATGTCGGGCCGGGCTTCGACCTCGTCTCGTTCGATCCGAAAGTCTCGATCTCGTTGCTCGGGCAGGAGGCGCTGATCTCAGAGGAGACGATGCGCAGATCGGCTGCCGCAGCGGCTTGTGACGCCACTCTGTTCAACCAAGAGGTCTGCGCGGCGAGCCGGTTCGTCTATGCCGAGGGTGACCGCGACGCCCTGACGCGCTGGTGTCAGCTGCTGGTCGACGAGCTCGGCGTCGAGCGGGAGCTGGCCGACGCCGTCGTACCGACCCTGCTGAGCGTCGACGACCGGGCCGAAGTCGAAGTGCTGCAGTCGATGTCGCCGGCATATGAAGTCTTCGGTGCGGCGGACGGATCCGGGCTGGTGATCCTGTCCGATGACCCGGTGGGATTTCACCCCTCAGCCAAGACCGTCAACGTGGTCCGGGTCGCCTCCCTTCAGGATGCAATCCGGCACGTCAACGTCGCCACCCAAACCGTCGGGATCTTCCCGGCGTCGCGCGGCGCCGAGCTGCGCGATTCGCTGGCGGCCCACGGAATGCAACGCCTCGTACCACTGGGCGAGGTCATCAACGTGGCCCCGGGATACCCGCACGACGGGTTCTTCGCCTTACATCGCTTCGTGAAGTGGCTGGTCGACGAATGCTGACAGCAAAAACGCGACGTGCTGAGGAGGATGCGTGAGCGACGACCGCACCGAGGTTCTGGACAGCGCGCTGATTCTCGGCGATCGACGGGTCACCGAGTCACTCGGTGGTGTGCTCGACCACATCAATCCGGCAACCGGCAAGGTCAGCAAGACCTTCCCCGTCGCGTCGGCCGAGGAAGTTGATGAAGCGGTCGCGGCGGCGCGTCGCGCGTTCGAGGAGTGGCGGCGGTGGTCACCGGATGCCCGCCGCGACGCCCTGATTCGGGTCGCGGCCCTGCTCGAGGACCACGGCCGCGACCTCGGAATGATCTCCTCGTTGGAGGGCGGCCAGCCGTTCTCCGAGCACGGTGGTTGGTATCCCGCATTGTGGTTCCGTTATTACGCCGGTTGGGCCGACAAGATCACCGGTGAGCACATCAAACCTTTTCCGTTTCCGGGCCTGGACTTCACCGTGCCCGAACCGGTCGGCGTCGTCGGGCTGTTCGTCGCCTCCAATGGGCCGATCGGGTTCTGCGGTATGGCGGGTGCGCCGGCGCTGGCCGCGGGATGCTGCCTGGTCATCAAGACGCCTGAAAACGCACCGTTTTCGTCGGTGGTGTTTGCCCGCCTGTGCCAGGAGGCGGGGATACCTGCTGGCGTAGTCAATGTGATTCACGGCGGGCCCGAGGTCGGCAACGCGCTGGTCACCCATCCCGATGTCGACAAGATCAGCTTCACCGGCGGCACCGCCACGGCACGCAAGCTGCAAGAAGCGTCGGCCTCGACGTTGAAACCGCTGGTCCTTGAACTTGGCGGCAAGTCTGCCAACATTATCTTCGACGACGCCGACATCGACACGGTGATCCCCATGTCGGCGCGGTTCACCTTCAACGCCGGGCAAGGTTGTTCGATGCCGACCCGAATGTTGGTGCAGCGCACCGTCTATGAGCGCGTCATTGACGGTGTAGCCGACATAGTGAACAAGGTGGTGGTCGGAAGACCGTTCGAGCCGGGGGTGACGATGGGCCCTGTGATGAGTGAGGCGGCGGCCAACCGCATTCTCGGCATGATCGCGGAGGCGGAAAACTCGGCGGCCGGACATGTCCTGATGGGCGGGCACCGGATGGGGGGCGAACTGGCCGACGGGTTCTTCATCGAACCGACAATGCTGATCGACGTTCGCAACGACACCGCGATCGCGCAAACCGAGATCTTCGGCCCGGTGCTGTGTGTGATTCCGTTCGACGATGAGGACGAAGCGATCGCCCTGGCCAACGGCACCAGCTATGGTCTGGCCGCCTACGCCCAAACCAGCAACATGAACCGTGCCCGCCGTCTGATCGACTCTCTGAAAGCCGGCACAGTGCACATCAACAGCACCGGGCCGGGACCGGTATCGCCGGCGTCCCCGTTTGGTGGCATCAAGCAAAGCGGCTATGGCAGGCAGGGCAGCCGGCTCGGCCTCGAAGAATTCCTGACGTACAAGAACGTTTACCTCAACATCTGATCGCGCACAGAACTCACTCGGTGGCGGCGGGTAGCCGAAATGGCGGATTGCGCTTCCGCGTGCCCGATCTCAGCGTAGGTGGAGCCGGCCCGGCGACCAGTGCGATATCGCTGAGCAAGATCCAATATGGTGGCGTCACTTCGTGATTGAGGCTCTTGACGGTGTACAACATTGAGTTGTTCGAGTAGCGATTGAAGCTGATATTCGTCGGCGCAGCCGGAATACCCTTTAATCCACCGTTCGAGGCGGTACGGCACCCATCTGGGTACTGCAAGTCTGCGCTGCACGAGGATTGTGAGCAGGGTGGCGACGGCCCGTTGCGCATCGCCTGCCCCGATCGCGATGTAGATGTCGCGGCGTTCGACACGCGACAACTGGCCGCTTGCCATTTGGACAAGCTCCCATGCCAGCCCGGTGGCATCAAAGGGCCGGCGTTCGAACGGTTCCGGGGGACTGGTCAAGTCGCTGGCGTAAACAACACGGGTAAGGCGTCGGGCGAGCGCAGAGGCATACCGACAATCTGTGGCATCGGCGCCGTCGGATCGAGTCGTAGATCGGGCAGTCGTTGCAGGAGGGCCTCCAGCGCGATCCGGTTCTCCATGCGGGCGAGGTGCGCGCCGAGGCATGCGTGCGCCCCCACCGCGAACGCGATCTGGGGGTTCGGGTTTCGGTGTATATCGAACGTGTCGGGATTGGAAAACACGCGTTCGTCGCGGTTAGCGGCCCCGACGAAAAGGTTCACGAAGGCGCCCGACGGGATGTCGACACCGCCGAGCCGGCTGGGCTTGGTGCTGATGCGACCCGTGTGGAAGATCGGCGGCTGCCACCGCAGGCCCTCCTCGATCGCGGCGGGGACGAGTGCGGGGTTGTCCCGGACCTCCTCGAGTTGGTCGGGATGGGTCAACAACGCGAACAGCAGGTTACCCAGTGACCGGTAGGTCGTCTCGACACCTGCAGGCAACAGCAGGCGCAGGAAGGCGAAGATCTCCTCATCGGTGAGGCGCTGCCCGTCGACCTCGGCTTCGGCGAGCTCGGTGATCAGATCTGCTTTTGGCTCGCGGCGCCTTTGTTCGACCTGCTCGCTGAAGTAGCCACGTAGGGCCTCGAACGCTGCCATGCCCCGGTCCCAATCCAGCGGGATGCTGATCATCTCGATCGACCAGCGCTGGAACGACTGCACATCTTTCTGCGGTACGCCAAAGACCTGCGTGATGACCCGCACTGGCAGCGCAAAAGTGAAGCGCCGGACAAGGTCGACCGCACCAAGGCCGACGAAGGAGTCGATGAGTTGGTGGGCAATCGGAGCGACGATCTCGCTTTCCCAGTGGGAGATGAACTTCGGCCGGAATGCCGGTGCCACCAGGGCGCGGTGTGCGCGGTGCTCGGAGCCGTCCATCGCCACCATCGTGTGCGCCAGCAGCGGGCCAATGGCTTCGCCAATGAGGGCTGATGAGTAGGTTTCGCCGTCGCGGAAGACCTCAGACAACTCCTCGTAGCCGAGCACGCTGAACGCGTTGATGTTTTCGTCATCGCCCAGCATTCCCTCGGGGCCCAGAGCCGTATCCATAGGCAATGGCCAGGCCCGCTGAACTGGGTTGCGGCGCAGTGCTTCTGCGACGTAGGGGTACGGGTCGAACGGAGGTCCAAGCTGCAGCGTGTCTGGCAGTTCAAACGGGTCGGCGTTTCCTTCGGCGGTCGCGTTGGTGGTCATCGCGGTACCTCCTGGGGTGCTAACGGTTCGAAGTCGCCGGAATCCTGCGCGATCATCATCGGCTTATGCAGGAACTCCCGACGCCTCTCGGTGCGTGCGAACAGCCAGACGAGTTCATCGAGTCGGTCTGCAGGTCCGTCGGCAACGAGCTCACTCAGCTTGGCGAGACCATCGTCGCGGTCTGATGGGCGCCTGCCAAGCACCTTGCCCATGTCGCGCAAGTCGGCGTCGAGAAGCTCAGCGCCGACGTTGGATTCAAGTTGAACAGCGCGGGCGATCGATGTTGCCGCGGAGATCTCGAATCGACCGGCGTCGTCTGTCTCAATGGGGGCGCACTTCACGTCGAGGTATTCGACGAGATAGTCGACGAGCGCGGGCCACTCCGGCACAGCCGGCTCCGGTAGTTGTGGTGGCTCGATTTCGATGCCGTTCGCCTCTGCGAGGGCGTCGGTCAAGCCGCGACGCAGCGTCGCGTTCCACCCGAAGGAGGGGAATGCCGGCTCGATGTGCGCAGAAGGTCGCTGCATGATTATCGACACCCCGATCGGGGTCAGCAGCATCGACATCACCGTGTAGAAGCAAAGTGCTTGCCAGTCGAGCGGGCGGCCACTGATCTTCTCGTAGAGCGTGATCGGGCCCCTCAGCGATCCGGTCGGATAAAGCATGTTTCGCATCCGGATCACGCCGAGGTCGAGCATCGGGTCGCCGATATGGGAAAGTTCCCAGTCGATCAGCGCGGTGAGGTGACCTTCGGCGAACATGAACTGGCCGGGCCCGGTGTCGCCCTGCACGAAAGTGACCTGTCTCTGGCCCCTGGGGACATTGGCGTGTAGCCACCAGATCCCCAGGTCGAGCAACGGCTCGGGTTTCAAATGCTGCTTCCACACGCCGAAGTCTTCCTCCACGAAGCCGAATTTGGCACCGAAAGCGGTCTCCTCCGGCGTCGCGGGAATCTTCAGACCTGACAGCTTCAGCGACTGGATGTCGAGGCGATGCAAGCTGGCGAGCTGTTCGATGTATTCGGCCATCACCTGATCGCGTGTTGCGTCGTCGGGCGCATCCTTCAGTTCGTTGGTGCCATCGACCCTCTCCATGAGTATGAATCGGTGCTCGGTGTTGAAGCCGAAGAACTTGGGAACTTTCAGGCCTTGGCCCTGCAGCGCCTCAAGCACGCGCGCCTCATGCGCAATGTCGAAGTGCTGCAGGAATTTTGAGCCAGCAGCCATGCCCTGCCGTGCTGACCGTGCCAGCAACCGCATCGTGCCTGCGGGTCGTTCAACGGTCAGAAAATGTTGCGTGCGCCAGCGGACCTGCTGCTCGATGTCGACGACGCGGCCCCCGCATTGCTGCTCGATCCACGCGACTGCGTCATCGGGCAGCGTCATCAGAACACCGCCAGCGGGTTGACCGGCGATCCGGAACCGCCCACGACGCGCAGCGGACTGATGATGAACTGAAATTCCCAGCGACCCAGTTCCGCGCACACCGCGCCGAGCGCTTCCAGGTCACAGTTGTCGATCAGGGGCATGCCCATCGAGTTCAGGGCCATGACGTGGACGGTCGCGTCGAGTGCATCGAGGTACTTCGGTGGGATTGTTTCCTGCGGCCCGTCGCTGCCGATGACCGCGACATCGCGATCGCGCAGCCACGGTATGCACGCTTGGTGCCAACCGGCGACTTGTCCCCACCGGGCGTGGTCGTGCGCGTCGGCGTATTCGGTCGTGGATCCCGTTGCGCTGCTCCCCGTATGCCACCGGCCGGTGCGCAGCAGAACGATGTCGCCGGGCCCCACCGTAATGCCCTGCTTGGCGGCGGTGGCCTCGAGGTCATCGGGCGTGACGGCCCGCCCAGGCTCGAGCACTTCGTCACCTTCTGCGCGTGCTACGTCCATCAGGACGCCACGGCTGACGATGCCGTCGCTCATCTGCATCACCGACGCCCACAGTGCTCCGTGTTCGGCGGTCATAAGGCCGGCGGGCCGGTCGTTGTAGAGCTTGCCTTTCCAAAACAAGTGCGCCAGGGCGTCGATATGGGTCACGTTGATGCCGTGGAACACTAAGCCGAAGAACTCCACCGCCGAGCCGAGATTGCCGAATCCGAGCGCCGTCTGCGGCACCTCTGGCTCGCGATGCGCCACCCCCTCACCGCTGTTCACCCAATACATTTGCGCGCAGTTGTCGGGGCTGCCGTAGGCGGTGACAAGGTCGCGGGCGCACGACACGGTTCGGCCTTCGGTGACGAGTCGCGCAGCCGCGACCCGATGTTCGGGCTGAATCAGGTTGAGTGTGCCCCGCTGATCATCGGGACCCCATCGCCCCCAGTTCTTCAGCTCGTCGATATAGGAAATCACTTCAGCTGAAGTCGGTAGTTCGGCCATCGGATATCGTCCTCTCTCAGTCGGATCGGGCGGCGGCCTCATCGATGACTATGTTGAGTACGCGCGGTCCCAACAGCATCGCCATCGGCATCGGGTGGAACACCGGGTCGGCGAGATGGAAGCGGACAACCTGACTCATGAAGGTGCGCAGCGCAATTCGGATCTCCATGCGGGCTAGACCCGCGCCTGGGCAGATGTGGCGGCCGGAGCCAAACGCGAGATGTTCTCGTGAGCCGCGTTCGACGCGGAAGGTGTCGGGGTCGTCGTGCACCGACTCGTCGCGGTTGGCTGCTGCGATGCACATGAACACGGTCTGGCCCGGTTCGACTCGCCGGTCACCCAGTTCGGTCTCACGTCGACAGGTGCGCACCATGAATTGGGCGGGGGCATCCATCCGCAGCGCTTCCTCGACGGCGGAGTCGACCAGCGAGGGGTCGGCGCGCAACGCGGCGTAGGCCTGCGGGTCGCTGCCCAGCCGGTAGAAGAGGTTGCCAATCGCGTTGCGCGTGGTGTCGGTGCCCGCACCGATGATGAACATGATCTGGGCCCTGATGCTGCGCGGATCGAGCCGCTCGCCTTCCACTTCTGTGCTCAGGAATCGACTCAGCGCGTCCATCGGCCATTCCTCAGGAGGAAGCGCGAGACGCTCGGCGATGCGGGTGTCGACATGGTCACGCATCTCCGGGTTGCTGTCGGCGATCGCGAGGCTTTGGCCTGACGCCGCGGCCTGCTCGAAAGCGCGGCCGCTCTCGTGGATCCATCTGATGAACTCGGGTGCGTCCGATTCCGGGAATCCGAGTAGCCGGGCTATTGCGGCAGGCGGAATCGGCTGCGCAAGATGGGCAACGAGATCCGCACCCGCCGGGCCCGCAGCTTCGGCCTCGGCGACGAGGTTGTCCACGAGACGCGCGATGAGCTCCTGCAGGTATGGCTCGATCTTCTGGCTCTTGTGGAAGGCAACGACCGAGTTGATGATCTTGCGGACCTTGCCGTGACGCGGTTCGGCGATAGCCGCGATGATCTTGTCTTCTTCGGGGAGCGACTCCTGGCCTGCACTTCCGCCGAAGTCGTCGACAGAACTCAGCCCGGCCGACACCGTCTCGTAGGTGACCGCAGCGAGAATGTTTTCCAGTCCAGGAAACGGCACGACTGATCCTTGAGCGCGCATCGCGCGATAGGCCGCGCTCCGCCGATCCGGATTTTCGTCGAGCGGATTAGCAACGGGGAGATCGTCGAGTTCGCTCACTGAGCCGACCCGGGCTCGCAGTGCTGGACACGCCCCAGGAGACCCCTGTTCTTGAGGTGCACTGAACTCAACTCCCTCGTAAGACTTTGCAGAATGTCTGCACTACTGCAGAATGTAAGCATGCCGGGTCACGATGGGCAAGGGCGGAAGCCCCGTCAGCGATGAAATGAACCGCCCGTCCAGGGACGGGATATCAATGACCACGCATAAAGTTGCAGACAGTCTGCGATCCAAGCGGGGTGCCGACGGTTTGGCCAAAGAAAGGGGCGACGCAGATGAGTCAGCCTGTACATGGGCGCCTAGAGCGACGAAGCAGCGGAGAATTGGTGGCCGATACCCTTCGGCGCGAGATCATCGCCGGACTTATGGGGCCCGGTGAGCGCCTCACCCAAGAGGACATCGGCGCGCGATTGGGGGTCAGTCGGGTGCCGGTCCGAGAGGCCCTTGTCATCCTCGAACAAGAGGGCTGGATATCGATGGAAATGCAACGCGGCGGCCGAGTACTGCCAATTGAGTCATCGATAGCCGACAACGCCGAGGTGTGGGATCTGATTTTCAGCCTCATGGCTCGCAGAGCCTCCGACCGATTGACACCGGAACAAGACGCCCAATTGGCTGCAATTGCTGCGGATTTGAGCGCCACCAAAGACGCGGCTTCGATCTGGAACTTATGTGACGCCTATCTGGACGTGGTCTTCGAGGCAGCCAGCGCCCCGCCGGTAGCCCGCACACTGCGTCGAATTCGCACAATGGCAATCGACACGATTTTCGATGTCGTTCCGGCGACGCTGGAACCGAGCCGGCGCGGGACCCTTGCCGTCATCGAGGCAATTCGCAACCGCGACGCTGAAGGCGCCGTGGCCGCCCACGAGGAGATGCAGGCCGAGTGTCTACATCTGCTGGAAGCCGTGTTCTCCAACCGCAATACGTCAGAGCCAACGACCTAACCATGGGGACTGGACGTCACCGCGCGGGTTACCACCCCGCGATGATCGGTTGAGCGCGGCCGTCGGTCCACCAGTCACTGTTGCCAAGGCTGTAACGAACGGTTCTCGGGTCGCCGTCGCGTTGACAGATGCCGTCGGCGCCAATGGGTATGCCAGGCATCAGGATTGGCCGCTCGCCCTGGACATCAATCCGCCACGTCCAGGACTGATCGAGGAACCGGTAATTTACCGTCTCAGGGTAGCCGTTAGGTCGCACCGTCGCTGTGGCGCTGACTTCCGTTGTGCTGTGGAAAATGCCGGACTCGTCGTGGACCATCGCGAACCCCCAGCCGTCGGCGCCGTAGGCGAAGCTCGCCTGAACGAGCGTCCCATCGTCGTATTCGTTGGCGATGTGCTGCCAGCAGAACTCGCGACCCCGCCCGTAGGGGCTCACGATCCAGTTACCGCCGGGCGGAAAGTAGTGAATCTCGTGACCAACGAATCCCTCGACGGGGACGCCCAGAAAAGTCCCGCTGGTGCGGTACTTGGCCGTGACGGCCAAACAGGCCCCGCCCGACCAGGTGTTGAACCACTGGTTTCCCGGTCCAACAGCGGGACCGGCTACGTCAAGAAGATCACCGTCAGTCCACGAGCACGAGTCGGGCCAATGCTCGAACGCAAACGACTGCGTGGGACCTGATCCGGAACTGCGAAACGACACCGAAGTCCCTGCTCGATTGATGGAGATCGGGCCGCTCCACATCTGCTGGTCCGCGAATTCGACTGTCTCCAGCTGGCCTGCGGGTGCCGCGGCGAACATGTGCCGCACCGGCGAAGAATCGTTGAACACCGCCCGGATGGCGCGACGCAGGTTACCGTCTGCGCCGCGCCAGCTGCCAAAGAGGTATGACCCGGCTTTCTGAAGCCCGAAATAGCTGCTCGACGGCAGCAGTAGCTCGGCGTCGATGCTGCACTCACCGAGCAGGCACCGCCCGCCGAAGTCGCCGGCGCTGGGCACGCTCACAGTGGCCATTGACACCAGGCAATGGCGCGGCTGGCTCCTGTCATGCCGAGAAGGTACCGCTGAACATCGGCAAGTCCAGATGAGTCAGAACACCGACGGAGCCTGCGACGACCGACGGTATCGCATTCACGGCATGCGCACCCGTCATCAGCACGTCAGGTTGCCGAGCATCCAAACCGGTGCTGGTATCGATCCGCGTTTCGATGCACGGGTCGCCCTCGATCTTGATGCTCCAAGACCCGTCACCGTAGGGCCAGTCGGGCGGCGCCGCCTCTTTGCCGAGCATCCAAAGCATCTGGCTCTCGACGCGCAGTTTGCCTTCCTTGAAGGCTCGCACCCTGACGCGCACGGCGCTGACGCCGCCGGGTTCGACCGTCGTAACGGGGGTCACGATGGTCTTATCGGTGGGGAAGCCCTCCCACGACATGGTGACATCGTCGATCTCGAGTCCGGTCGCGTCGGCCAACATCAGGATGGATCCGAAGTACGCGAATTCACGCGCATGTTCCTGCGGCAACTCAAAGCTCATCTCCTCAGGCTTCTTGCCGTAACCCAGCGTGAGCAGAACCTGTTCCGACGTGTAACGCGACATGTCGACCATCTCGGTCATGTAGATGGTGTCGATGTGGCGGACCAGCCTTCCCAAGACGATGGGCCACACTTCCATCATGAATCCCGGATTCACGCCCGTCGCGTGAAATGAGACGCCACCCTTTTCGCATGCGGCTTCGAGTCGCTCACTCATCGCATGGCGATCCGCGATCTTCGGATAGACAAGAGCACTCAATGCAGTCGAGCAGACGTTCTTGCCCGACTCCAGCAGGCGACAAATGTGTTCGAATGCGGCCGCCGGGTCCAGCGTGTCACCCAGAGCATTGAAGGACACGGCATCAGCGTCCAGGGCGAGGATTTCTTCGAAGTCTGCGGTGGCTCGAACGCCGACGGGATCGCTGCCGACGAATTCTCCTGCATCCATGCCAGCCTTATCCGGACTGAAAACCAGGAGCCCAACAAGCTCCATGTCCTGGCGGCCAAGAATCGTTCGCAAGCTGTGTGTACCCACCGCCCCCGTGGCCACCTGGATCACTCTTAACCGATTCATTGCTACTCCTAAAGCGCAGTGTTACTAGATATTTGGGTCAGCTCTGCGGTGCGCCGATTGTCGGCCGCTTGAACGGGTCGACGCCGACGTCGACGCCGACGGGCGCACTAGCCGGTTGTGACGGGGAGACTCTCCCAGCCGTGCACAGTTGGGGTGAAGCCCATTTTGGCGCGGGACACGTCGACATCCCATGTCGGGAACCGCTTGAGCACCTCTTCGAGCGCAACCCGGCCCTCAAGGCGTGCCAATGCGGCGCCCAAGCAGAAGTGAGTGCCGAAGCCAAAGGTCAAAAGCTTGATGTTGGTCCGGTGGATGTCGAAGGTCTCACCGTCGGGGTGGCGGCGGTCGTCGCGGTTGGCCGAACCCACCAAGCACAGCAGCGCGCTTCCAGCGGGGACGGTCTGTCCCTGGAACTCGCTATCGGTCGTCACGTAGCGCGCGACGTGGGGCCCCGGCGGCTGGAAACGCAGGACCTCTTCAATGGCGTTGGGAATCAGCGCGGGGTTATCGACGAGCTCGCGACGCTGTTCCGGGTGGTCGGCCAGAGTCTTGCCAGTCCAGCCGATCAGCTTGGTCGTAGTCTCGTTGCCCGCGCCGGCAAGGATATTCAGAAACGTCAGGA
Source organism: Mycobacterium sp. (assembly GCF_035697385.1). Taxonomy (GTDB): domain Bacteria; phylum Actinomycetota; class Actinomycetes; order Mycobacteriales; family Mycobacteriaceae; genus Mycobacterium. The sequence goes on from NZ_DASSCY010000311.1 coordinate 28,628, forward strand.
CCTCGTCGCGACGCAGGCAACGCCGCACGTCGTCTTCGTCGGTGAACTCGGCGGTGAGCAGATCGGACATCAGGTCATCGGACAGATTCTTGGCGCGCCAGTCGACATAGTCGCCGAAGAAATCGCCCCGCAGGGTGCTGCCCGCGTCCTCTTTCGGCGCCCCGGCCTCAGTGCGCATGTTCGCATCGACGTAGTCGCGGACGCGCTCCTGCTCGGCCTCGGGGATGCCCAGAAGCATGCCGATGACGCGCATCGGTAGCTCGGCACCGAGGTCACGCACGAAGTCGAAACCGCCGCTACCGACCAACGGGTCCAGCGTGCGGGCACAGTAGCTGCGCACCTCCGGTTCGATGGCGAGCATCTTCTTCGGCGTGAACACGCCGTTCATCAACCGTCGGTGGATCGTGTGCAGCGGCGGATCCTCGAAGATGAAGACACCAGACGGCATCTGGAAGTTGGCCTTGATCATCTCGAGCACGCTGCTGCGTGCCGAGCTGAATGCGTCCTTGTCGGTCAGACCGCGCTCGACGTCGTCGAAGCGGCTGACGGCGTAGAAGTCGTACTTCTCGTTGTAGTAGAGCGGGGCCTCTTCCCGCAGCCGGCGGAAGACCGGATACGGATCGGCGTTGATGGCGGCGTCGTAGGGGTCGTAGTAGACGCCGGTCAGGCTCGTCGATGTCACCTCTGGAACTCCTGTTCTTGATTGCCGATGAAAAGGGGTGGCCGCGGGCTGGGCCGCTGGCGGCCGTGGTGCCGCCGCACTCGCGGAAGAAGCGTCAGGCGAGCGGAGCTACCCCTGTAGGTCACCACCAAACGAATGCCGTCTTCCCTTCCCTGAAATGTAGAATGTCTGCAATACTCTAGCTTGCTCAGTGTTGAGGGAGGCAAGGGTTTGCGGACATACGAACGGCTCTACATCGGTGGCGAGTGGGTTGAGCCCAGCGGCAGCACTGCCATCGAGGTGATTTCCCCGCATCGGGAAGAGTTCGTCGGGAGCACTCCGGAGGCGGGCGTTGCCGACGTCGATCGTGCGGTCACCGCAGCCCGGGCAGCGTTCGATGATGGCGAGTGGCCGCGGCTCGCTGTGGCGGACCGGGCGAAGTACCTGACGGCGCTGGCCCAGGCGTATGAACCACACATTCAGGAGATGGCCGAGCTCATCACCGAGGAGATGGGTTCGCCGGCCATCTTCAGTCAGTACGGTCAGGCATTCCCGTCGGTGATGCTCATCAACGCGGGCGTCGACCTTGCAGCGCGCCATCCCTGGGAGGAGACGCGCAGCGGCCTGTTGGGCAATACGGTGGTGCGGCGCGAGCCCGTTGGCGTGGTTGCGGGGATCGTGCCGTGGAACATTCCGCAGCTGGCCCTCTTGGCGAAGCTGGTGCCCGCCCTGTTGGCCGGCTGCACCGTGGTGCTCAAACCGGCGCCCGAGACACCGATCGACGCGCTGCTGCTGGCCGAGATCATCGATTCGGTCGGCCTGCCCAAGGGTGTGGTGAGCATCCTGCCGGCCGGCCGTGACGTCGGCGAGCACCTTGTCGGCCACCCTGGTGTCGACAAGGTGTCCTTCACCGGCTCTATCGAGGCGGGGCGCCGAGTCGCGACGATATGTGGTCAGCAACTCAAGCGAGTCACCCTGGAACTCGGCGGCAAGTCGGCGGCGATCGTGCTCGATGACGCCGACCTGGCAGCCATGACCGAGGCGTTGCGGATCGCGTCGTTCATGAACAGCGGCCAGACCTGTGTCGCCCAGACCCGAATCCTGGCCTCGCGCACCAACTACGACGCCGTCGTCGACGCCGTCGGCGAGCTGACCGGTTCACTGCGGGTCGGCGATCCCACCGACCCGCAGACCGAGATCGGGCCAATGGTCGCCAAACGTCAGCAGGACCGCATCGAGAAGTACATCGCAGCCGGCCTGGAGGAGGGGGGCCGCCTCGTCGTGGGAGGCACAGGAATGCCCAACGGTCTCGAGAAGGGCTGGTACGTCCAGCCCACCGTCTTCGCCGACGTCGACAACCGAATGCGCATCGCGCAGGAGGAGATCTTTGGTCCCGTGCTGACGGTGATTCCGTTCGATGACATCGACGACGCCGTCCGTATCGCCAACGACACGCGCTACGGCCTCGCCGGTTCGGTGTGGACCCGCGACGTCGATCACGGCATGGACATCGCGCGACGAGTGCGCACCGGCTCACTGGGAATCAACCAGTACCTACTGGACTTCACCGCACCCGGGGGCGGCTTCAAAGACAGCGGCATCGGCCGTGAAGGCGGCCCCGAAGGACTCGACGAGTACGTCGAGTTCAAGTCCATCCTGGCCAAGACCTGACCGGCATCGCGGAGCGACAAGGACACCACGCCATGCTCTTCATTCACGAGATCCACTCCATAGCGGGTGGCTACGGTGAACGCTACGAAGCCCTGCTGCGTGACCGATGGGCCCCGGCATTGGCGCGCCAAGACGGCGTCCGGCTGGCCTGGTGCGCCCGCTCCATGGCGGGGGCGATCTCCTACCCCGAGCTGATCACGCTCACCGCGGTAGCCGATCCCGACGCCTTCGAGCGGCTGACCCAGCGGGTCAGATCGGGTGATCTTCACGATGAGTACCAGGGGCTGGAAGACGCGGGCACGCATGTGACGACCCGCCTGGTCAAAAGCCTCGCTTTCAGCCCGCTGGCCGTTGACGTGGCCGAACTCCCCGACGTACCCGTGGACACGGGACGCACCGAAATGTTTATGCACGACACTGTCCCGCCACGGCCGGGCATGCAACGCACCTACGAGAAGGCCATGGGTGACTTCTTCATGAAAATGATTGACGTCGAGGGGATTCCCATCAAGATCTGGGCGGGTCTGGAAACCGTGACCGGCGGGGGCACGGTCCCGGAGAACCTGATGATCAGCCACATCGGCAGTGCCGCCGCCGGTGCGGGCCTGCTGATGTTGGAACCTCCCCGCAGTGCCTTCGAACCCGGTCAGTGGATGGCAGAAGCCCTCACGTTGCGTGACACCTGGACCTCGCGCCTGATTCGGACGGTGTCGTGGTCACCGATTCACTGACCGATCGGCAGAGGTCCTACGACGTCATCCAGTGGGGGACCGGCAACGTCGGTACCCACGCGCTGCGCACCATCGTCGAGCGCCCCGACTTCAACCTCGTCGGCGTGCGGGTCTACAACCCCGACAAGGTCGGCATGGACGCCGGAGATCTTCTTGGGGCCGGGGCAACAACGGGCGTCTACGCCACCGATGACGTCGAGGCCATTCTCGTGCTGGACGCCGACTGCGTCTGCTACTCACCCCTGGGCGGCACGCTGGAAGGCGGCAACAGCGCCCTCGATGACATCTGCCGGCTACTGGCGTCCGGAAAGAACGTGGTGTCCAGCGCCGTCGAGGATCTCGCTTACCTCTCACCGGACTTCGCGCTGCCCGGCGCCGGTCCCGATGCCTACCAGCGCCTCACCCAGGCCTGCGCGGACGGGAAGACCTCGTTTTTCCACGTCGGCATCAACCCGGGCTTCGCGATGGACCTGTGGCCGATGCAGCTCACCCGGTTGTGCCGCCGGATCGACTCGATGCGGGTCAGCGAGGTCGTCGACATGAGCCGCTACACGTCGATCCACATGGTGCGCGATGCGCTGGGCTTCGGGCAGCCCCCCGACGCACCGTCGGTGGTGGACGCTCACCTCAGCAAGGTCTACCAGTCACCGTTTTACCTGTCGATGCGGATGCTCGCCGACGCGCTGGGCGTGCAGCTCGACGAAGTGCACTACCACCGCGAGGCCGCGGTGACCGACTACGACATCGAGATCGCTGCGGGGACCATTGAGGCCGGGACGGTCGCGGCGATGAAACTGCACTTCGACGGGATCCTGCACGGCCGCACAGTGATTGCGTTCGAACTGATCTGGCGCATCAGCGACCAGGTGGCGCCCCAGTGGCTGGCAGGCGACAGCCGGTGGGTACTACACATCGACGGCGATCCGACACTGGACTCCGAAATCACCCTCGCGACACACGAGGACGCCGGCCGGGCGGTGTCGCTGGCCGTGGCGACGTTATTGCTCAACGCCGTTCCGACGATATGCGAAGCCCAGCCCGGCCTCATCAACAATCTCACGCTGGCGCCGCACGCAGGTGGCTACTTCGCCCCATGACACCAAATATGAAGGGAGACAGCGCGATGCTGTTCGTGCACGACATCCACGTCGTGAGGGGTGAGCACGAATTCGCCTATGAGGACGCCATGCGCGAAGAGTACGTACCGGCCGTCGCCGACGACGACACCCGCGTGTTGTGGTTCCTGCATTCCACCCACGGCTCTGGCGACGCCTATCACATCGTCACGATCACCGCGGTACGCGACGGCGCCACCTGGGACCGCTTCGTCGAACGGCAGCGCTACGGCGACCTCAGCGGCGTGTCGACGCGACTGGCGGCGCTGCGGTACACACTGTCGAGCTCACTGCTGGTGTCGACGGACTGGTCGCCGCTACGCGAACTCGATCTGGGCACGGTTCCCGAGCAGCCGGGTGACCATCCGGTCTCGCTGTACCGCGAGGACACTCTCACTGGTCCCGGCGTCATCTCGTCACTGGAGTCCGCGGCATCGCAGCCCTCCGACGGCGACGACATCCTGTCCGTCACAGCGGCTTTCCAGTCCGCATGGGGTGGTCAGCGCCAGGCGCGGGTGCTCTACCGGATCGCCGCCGACGCCGACCGGTGGACAACGGCCTTCGGAGCCGACACCGGCTGGCAGGACTGGCCGGGCTCTCTGACCCCCACCGTGCCCGCCGGCGCGCACGGCTCAGGCCGCATGCTGCGCACCACCTCCTGGTCACCACTTCCCTAAAGGAGCGCCACAACACGATGACGACCGCCACTGAACAACTACTTGGCTACGCCGACGACCCTTGCTACTACGAGGTGCCGCGAGCCGAACTGCAACCCTTGTGGCTGGCCGCGGCCAATGAGCGCTTCGCCGAGCAACGCGAACGGATCCCGGTACTCGCGCGGCTGGCCGACGACCTGGGCATCAAACAGTTCGAATCGCTCAGCGACCTCATCCCGCTGCTCTTCGCGCACTCCAATTACAAGTCCTATCCCGAGGCGTTCATCGACAACGGGCGCTGGAATCTGATGAACCAGTGGCTGGACACATTGTCGAGCAACCGCGTCGAGGGCGTCGACGTGGACGGCGTGACCGACCAGGACGACTGGATCGAGCGGCTACACGCGAATGGCCACCCGGTCTATGTCACCAGCGGGACCACCGGCAAGAACTCGTATCTGCCGGCCACCGTCGCCGACCGGGAGTTTTCCCTCGGCTTGCTGGACAACCAGATGAACTGGACCTACGGGCAGCCCAACCAGGACCGGGCCGTGTTCGTGCTGGGGCCCAAGTACGGGCCACACCGCGCCGCCAGTCACTTCCGGCGCATCGCCGAGTTGTTCGGGCGCCCCGAGGCGACGTTCTTTCTAACCGAGGACCAGATGCGGCTCTCTGAGGTCAGCCGGTCGGCGGCGGTGCGTCGCAAGCTGGCCGCGGGCACTGCCATGCCCAGCGAGATCGCCGCTTTGGAACGCGAATCCGCGAACCGACAGACCGAGATGGCGGCCAAACTCGACGAATTGGTCGACAAGCTCATCGAGTACCGCCGTGAGCCGATGGTCATCGGCGGGTTCTGGGCGCAGTACTGGATGATCGTCGAGCGCGCCCGCGCCCGCGGTGTGCGCCCGGGCGAATTCCACCCGGACACCCGCATCACCGGCGGCGGCGGCAACAAGGGCGGCGACATGCCACCAGACTTCAAGGAACAGATCCTCGAGTTCTTCGGAATCGACCCGGCCAACGTACAAAGCGGCTACGGCATGTCGGAACTGTCCGCCCCGCTCGCCGGCATCGACGAGCGCTACCGGCCAATGCCGTGGGTGATTCCGTTGCTGCTCGACGACACCGGCCAAGAACTTATTGAACGCGGCGACGGTCAGGCCGAAGGCCGCTTCGCGTTCTTCGATGTCGCGCTGCAGGGGCGATGGGGCGGCGTCATCACCGGCGACCGGGTCAGCGTCGACTTCTCCACCCCCAACATCAGCGTCGTCCACGACAGCATCACCCGGTACAGCAGCCAGCACGGCGGCGATGACAAGCTCACCTGCGCGGGCACAATCGACGCCTACGTCCGCGGCGTCATCGCATGACCGGCATCACCCTCAAGGACAAGTCGGTGGTGATCACCGGCGCCGGCTCCGGTGTCGGGCGAGCTGCGGCAAAACTGTTCGCGGACAACGGCGCCCGAGTCGTTTGTGCTGATCTTCGCCGCGGCTGGGCCGACGAAACGGTTCACCAGATCAAGGATGGGGGAGGCACGGCGATCGCCGTCACGTGCGATGTGAGCCAGGCTCCTGACGTCGGGCGCGCCGTGGACACTGCGGTTAACGAATATGGCCGACTCGACGTCATGTTCAACAATGCCGGTATCGCCTCGCCCCGCGTCGGCATTACCCTCGAAGAACACTCTGAGGACGATTTCGATCGACTGGTCGCCATCAACGGCAAGGGTGTTTTTCTGGGCTGCTGCACGGCGGTGCTGCAGTTCAAACGCCAAGGCGAGGGAGGGGTGATCGTCAACACTGCCTCCCTGGCCGGTCTGATCGGCTGGGGCAGTGTCGTGTACGGCTCGATCAAAGGAATGGTCATTCAGTTGACCCGGGCACTCGCCGCCGAGGTCGCCAGCCATGGGATCCGCGTCAACTGCATCTGCCCAGGAGCCATGCTGACCAACTTCGCGCGCCCGGAAAGCGAGGCATTTCAGGACTTGCCAGCCGAGTACTACGACATGGCGAAGACACTTCATCCCCTCGGCCAGCTCGTCACCCCCGACGACTGCGCGTGGGCCGCTCTGTATCTCGCCTCGGATGCCTCCAGAAACGTGACCGGCCTGGCGCTGCCGATCGATGGGGGGTACCTCAGCAAGTGAAACCCTCACGGAGCATTGACATGAGTGATGAGTACACCAACCGGGCCGGTGACGTGTCCACCATCGTGGTGCTCCGCGCTCCGATGGAGTTCTGTCCATGACCGACTGGCCGCAATCAAAGTACTTGCGCCCGCTGGCAGGCCTCATCACGGTCAGCGCGATCCTCGGAGTAATCGCACTGTCAGTCACCCTGTTTCGCGGGGACTTCAGTCGTGGACTATCGGTGACGGTGCTCTCGCCCCGAGCCGGACTGGTCCTCAACACCGACGCCAAGGTCAAGTTGCACGGCGTACAGATCGGCCGGGTCACCGCGATCAACGCACGCCCCGGTGGGCAAGCCGCGATCGAGCTGGCAATCGACGAGTCACAGGTCCATCTCGTCCCAGCCAATGTGCTCGTCGAGATCGCTTCGCCCACCGCGTTCGGCGCGAAGTCGGTCGAACTTGTCGACCCCGAAGCGCCCGAGCCGCAACGCATCTCAGCTGGCCAAGTCATCGATGCACGCCATGTGATGGTCGAAATCAATACGCTGTTCGAGCAGCTGACCTCGTTGCTGGACAAGATTGCGCCCGACAAACTCAACGAAACGCTGGCAGCGTTGGGATCGGCGCTCAGCGGGCGCGGCCACGAAATCGGCGGGGCCATCGATGATTTCGACGCCTTCCTGGCTACAATCGAGCCAGCGTTGCCGGCGCTGAGTCATGATCTGGCCGCCGCGCCCACCGTGCTCAACACCTACGCCGACGCGGCGCCGGACCTGCTCACCACGCTTGACAACGCCACCCGTATCAGCCAGACGGTGCTCGACGAGCAACACAACCTGGATGCGTTGCTGCTCAGTGCCATCGGGTTAGCCCAGGCCGGTACCCCCGTTCTGGCTGACAATGGGCAACCGCTGGCCGACGTGTTGCACCTTCTGGTGCCCACCACCACGTTGACCAATGAGTACAACCCGGCGCTGAACTGCCAGATCACCGCAATGGCGTACATCTCGCAGTGGCCCCCCCTGCGGATCCCCGGCGCCGAGGTGATTGCCGGCCTCACGGCTGGTCAGGAGCGCTACCGCTATCCCGGAGACCTGCCCAAGGTCGCAGCCAAGGGCGGCCCCCACTGCGAGGACCTGCCCGTGCCGTTCCTCGGGCACCCCCGTTGGGTGGTCGCCGACACCGGCACCAACCCGTGGAAGTACGGAAACCAGAACATCCTGCTCAACAGCGACGGTCTCAAGCAGTGGCTGTTCGGGCCTGTCGACGGCCCGCCACGCAACACCGCCCAGATCGGACAACCCGGATGAGGCGGCTCGCACCGACGATCGTCAAGTTCGGCGCATTCGCCGTCGTCATGGCGCTGCTCACGGGTGCGTTGTTCTTGACCTTCGGTCAGTATCAAACCGGTTCCAGGGCAGCGTATTCGGCGATGTTCAGCGACGTGTCGAGTCTGCGTGAAGGTGATTCGGTGCGCATGGCCGGCATCCGGATCGGCACCGTCGACCGTGTCTCGTTGCGCGATGACAAGAAAGTCGAGGTGGGCTTTGACGCCGACCGCGACATCGTGCTCACCTCCGGGACCCGCGCTGAGGTGCGTTACCTCAACCTGGTCGGCGACCGCTATCTCGAACTCGTCGACGCCCCCGGATCCACAGGTGTGCTGGCGCCGGGCTCCCAGATTCCCGTGGAGCGCACCGCCGGTGCGCTTGACCTTGACCTGCTGCTCGGCGGTCTGAAACCCGTCATCCAGGGTCTGAACCCTGAGGATGTCAACGCGCTGACGTCCTCGCTGATCGCGGTCTTCCAGGACCAGGGCGGCACCTTGGAGTCGCTGATGTCCAAGACCGCGTCGTTCACCAACACCTTGGCCGACAACAGCTCAACCGTGCAAGCCGTGATCGACAACTTGAAAACCACGCTGGCCACCGTGGCCAAGGACGGCGATCAGTTCTCCGGGACCATCGACCGGCTGCAGCAACTGGTCAACGGGTTATCCAATGACCGCGATCCGATCGGTGCCGCCATCGAGTCACTCGACAACGGGACGGCGTCACTAGCCGATCTGCTGACCCAAGCCAGACCCCCACTAGCAGGCACGGTCGATCAGCTCAGCCGCCTAGCACCGCTGCTCGACCAAGACAAGGATCGCCTGGAAACCGGGCTGCGGATGGCACCGGATAACTACAACAAACTCATCCGCACCGGCGCCTACGGCAGTTTCGTGAACTACTACCTGTGCGGCGTGTCGGTCCGGGTCACCGATCTGCAGGGCCGCACCGCGGTATTTCCGTGGTTCAAGCAGGAAGCCGGAAGGTGCGGTGAGCCCTGATGCTGAAATACCGGAATCCGCGCGTCATCCGAGCAGGCTTCATCGGTCTGGTTCTGGTGATACTGGTCATCGCCATCGGACTGCAACCCGAACGGCTGTCGTCGTTGGCGACACAGGTCACCTACAAAGCCCTTTTCACCGAGGCGGGCGGACTGACCGTCGGAAACCACGTGAAAGTCTCCGGGGTCGACGTCGGAACCGTCACCGATATCTCACTGCAGGGGCTGCAGCCCCTGGTGACCTTCAAAGTCGACGGAACAGTGCGGCTGGCATCGGACACCAAGGCCCATATCAGCACCGGCAGTCTGTTGGGTGAAAGGGTCCTTGTCCTGGAGTCGACGGGCAGCGGAACTCTGCGCCCGTTAGACGTCATCCCGCCCACGCGGACGTCCTCGCCGTACTCGCTGACCGACGCCGTCGGTGACCTGACGCGCAACACCGCCGGCACGGACACCGCAACATTGAATCAATCGCTGGAGACCCTAGCCGCCACCATCGACCAGATCGCGCCTCAGCTGGGGCCTACTTTCGATGGGCTCACCCGGCTGTCGCAATCACTGAACAGCCGCAACCAGACACTGGGACAGCTACTATCGGCGGCCGCCGATGTCACGGGAATACTGGCTGAGCGCAGCCAACAGGTCAACACGCTCATCCTCAACGCCAACGACCTGGTCGACGTCCTCGTGCAGCGACGGCAAGCCATCATCGATCTGCTCGCCAATACATCGGCAGTGGCGCAACAACTGTCGGGGCTGATACACGACAACGAGCAGAAGTTGGCGCCGACCCTGGACAAACTCAACTCGGTCACCGCCATGCTGGAACGCAGCCGCGACAACATCGCCAGAATGCTTCCCGCGCTCGCAAAGTTCCAAATCACTCTGGGGGAAACCGTCGCCAACGGCTACTACTACAACGCCTACGTCCCCGATTTCTTGCCGGGGAATCTCCTGCAGCCGTTCCTGGACTACGCATTCGGATTCCGACGCGGAACCAGCGCCGGCCAGCCGCCAGACAACGCGGGACCGCGAGCCGAATTCCCCTTCCCCCGCAACGCTATCCCCGAGGCACCGCGATGACACAACGCAATCGGATTCGATGCGGCGCGGCGGTCATGCTGATCGTTCTGCTCGCTGCAGCATCGACATGGCTCGTACACGCCACTTTTTACGCGCCGAAGACCATCACGGCGTTTTTCTCCCACGCCAGCGCGATCTATCCCGGCGACGAGGTACGCGTCGCGGGGGTCAAAGTCGGCACCATCGTCGCGATCGATCCCCAAGGCACCCAGTCCAAAGTGAGCATGCGCATCAATCGCGAAGTGCCCGTCCCTGACAACGCCGACGCAGTGATCGTCGCGCCGAATCTGGTCGCCGCGCGCTACATTCAGCTCGTCGCGCCCAGCACACCCAATACCGCCGTGATTGCCGACGGCGCGGTGATCCCACTCGACCGCACCGCCGTCCCCGTCGAGTGGGATGAAGTAAAAGACCAATTGATGCGCCTGGCCACCGATTTGGGGCCACAAAACGGTATCTCGACCACCTCGGCAGCCCGGTTCATCGACAGCGCCGCGAACGCGATGAACGGCAACGGCGCCAAACTACGCCAGACACTGGCCCAGCTCTCCGGTGTGGGACGAATCCTCGCCGACGGCAGCGGCGACATCGTCGACATCCTCAAGAACCTGCAGATCTTCGTGAGCGCCCTCAAAGACAGCAACGTTCAGATCGTGCAATTCCAGGATCGCTTCGCCACCCTGACCAGCGTGCTGGACAACAGCCGATCAGAGCTTGACGCCGCGCTGACCAACCTGTCCTCCGTCGTCGGTGAGGTTCAGCGATTCATCGCCGGCACCCGGGACAAAACCAGCGAACAACTGCAGCGCCTGGCCAATGTCACCCAAACGCTGACCGATCACCGCCGCGATCTCGAACAGGTGCTCCACGTGGCGCCGCACGCACTGGCCAACACCGTCAACATGTTCGACCCCCAGTTGGGGTCGGGCACAGGGGCCTTCATCTTGACCAATATGTCCAATCCGATGCAGTTCATCTGCTCCTCAATCGGCACCATCGCCAATGTCACCGCAACCGAAACCGCCAAGCTGTGCGCGCAATATCTCGGTCCAGCGCTGAACTCGGTGAACTTCAACATGGTGCCCATGCCGATAAACCCATTTCTGGCGAAAACCCCACCGCCACAAGACCTGATCTACACCGAGCCGGGCTTGATGCCCGGCGGCGCCGAGCCCGAGCCGGGTCCTGCCGAAATACCACCGGCAGTCTCGGCGTACCAGGGAGCAGACCCCGCGCCGGCCGGTCCACCCAGCCTCCCCGAGATGCTGCTGCCCGCCGAACAACCGCCTGCACCCACCGATCCGCAGCCCGCAACGCCACCGCCACCGACAGGGACACCACCGCCATGACCAAGGCAACAATGCTGCGCAAACTGATCGCCCTCGGCTGCCTTTTGGTGTTGACCCCCACCGCCGGGTGCGCATTCCAAGGCATCAATTCCCTGCCCCTACCCGGCGCGGTCGGGCGCGGGCCAGACGCGCAGGTGTATCACGTCGAGATCACCAATGTCGGTACGCTCGAATCGAACTCCCCGGTCATGATCGACGACGTCGTGGTGGGCAGCGTGGCCAAGATGAAGGTCAAAGCCGGCCACGCTGACGTTGAGGTATCGGTGCGCCCCGATGTGTCGGTGCCCGCTAACGCGGTAGCCAGCATCGGTCAAACCAGCCTGCTCGGATCCAGTCACCTGGCCCTGGACCCGCCACTTGGGCAGGCCCCGGTCGGGCAGTTGCCGGCCGGCGCGACGCTGGCGCTGAACCAAACCTTCACCTACCCATCGACCGAACAGACCCTGGCCTCGGTATCGGCCCTGGTGAACGGGGGCGGCCTCGGCCAAATCGGCGACATCATCCACAACATGAACGCTGCGCTGTCCGGCCATGAAGGGCAGTTGCGCGATCTCCTCGCACAACTGGACCGATTCGTGGGGACCTTCGATGCCCAGCGCAACGACCTCCTCGAGGCGCTGCGAGCACTCGACCGGCTAAGCGGCACATTCAATGCGCAGCGCGACGTGTTGACACGGGCCCTGCACACGATTCCTCCCGCGCTGGACGTCCTGATCAAGGAACAACCCACCATTACCACCGCGCTGCGCGAGCTCGGGGTGTTCTCCGACACCGCAACCAAAGTCGTCAACGCCACCCAAGCCGATCTGGTCACCAATCTGCACAACCTGCAACCCACTATTTGCAGCCTCGCCAACGTCGGGCCTGATCTGGATAGAGGGCTGGCATTCCTGTCGACCTACCCGCTCACCCAGGATTTCATCGACCGCGCCGTGCGAGGCGATTACATCAACTTGTTCGCCACCCTCGACCTGACAGTCAACCGCCTCAAAAGCGGAATGTTCCTCGGGACCCGGTGGGGCCGAGAGGCAATGACCCTGGTCCCCGCCCCCGGTGACCCCGGCTACGACGCCTACTACACCAACAACCCGCTGGGTGTGGCCGCCGGGGCGCCGGCACCCCCGGACCCCGCAGCCGCACCCGGGGCCCCGCCCCTGGTGTTACCCGCGGGAACGCCGCCGCCCGTTGCCGGAGCCACCGAGGGCGGCTGCTGATGCTCACCCGTTTCGTCCGCAACCAGCTGATCATCTTCACCGTGGCGTCGGTAATCGGCATCGCGGTGATGGTGTTCGGCTACATGCAGGTACCCACCCTGCTGGGCATCGGGCGGATCACCGTCACACTGGAGCTGCCCGCCGCGGGAGGCCTGTACCGCTTCAGCAACGTCACCTACC
>NZ_DASSCY010000312.1:0-10369 GCF_035697385.1 Mycobacterium sp.
GCATGACGCGTCCGGATGACCAACAGACGACTCTGCTGCCCCCGATGAAGTGGAACGCCTGGGGCGACCCGCAGGAAGCCAAGCCGCTGTCCGACGGCATTCGGTCGCTGCTCAAACAAGCCCTCGGTGTCGAAGAGACGACCGCTGTCGAGCTCGAACCGGATCAGGTTCGGCTGCGGCCGTCCGCGCTGTCCCCCGCCGACCTCGACGGGCTGACGGCGATCGTCGGTGCCGAATACTGCAGCGTCGACGATCGCGGCCGGTTGCTGCGCGCGGGCGGCAAGTCGACGCTGGACCTGTTGCGCCGCAAGGATTCCGGCGTACAAGACGCTCCCGACGCTGTGCTTGTGCCCGGCGACGAAGAGGAAATAGCCGAGATCACCAAGTATTGCGCACGACGCAGCATCGCCGTCGTCCCCTTCGGCGGCGGCACCAGCGTGGTCGGCGGTCTTGATCCCATCCGCGGCGACTTCAAGGCCGTCGTGTCGCTGGATCTGCGACGGCTCGACCAGTTGCACTCCCTCGACGAAATCTCCTCGGAGGCCGAACTCGGTGCCGGGCTGACCGGACCCGAGGCCGAACGCCTGCTCGGCGAGCGCGGCTTCTCGCTCGGGCACTTCCCGCAGAGTTTCCAATTCGCCACCATCGGCGGCTTCGCGGCGACGCGGTCGTCGGGCCAGGACTCGGCCGGCTACGGCCGGTTCAACGACATGGTCCGCGGCCTGCGCGCGGTGACACCGGCCGGCGTGCTCGACCTGGGCCGCGCACCGGAATCCGCTGCGGGCCCCGATCTACGGCAGCTGCTCATCGGTTCCGAGGGCGTCTTCGGGATCATCACCCGGGTGCGGGTGCGGGTCCATCGCACTCCCGAGGACACCCGCTACGAGGCGTGGTCGTTCCCGGACTTCGAAACCGGCGCCGCCGCGCTGCGCGCCGTCGTCCAGACAGGCACTGGCCCGACGGTGATCCGGTTGTCCGACGAAGCCGAGACCGGCGTCAACCTGGCCACCACCGAGAACATCGGCGAACAGCAGATCACTGGCGGCTGCCTGGCGATAACGGTTTTCGAGGGCACCGAGGCCCATGTCGAGAGCAGGCATGCCGAGACCCGCGCGCTGCTGCAAGCCCACGGCGGCACGTCACTGGGCGAAGCGCCTGCCCGCGCCTGGGAGCACGGCCGGTACGGTGCGCCGTACCTGCGCGACGCACTGCTGGATGCCGGAGCATTGTGCGAGACGCTGGAGACCGCCACCAATTGGTCCAATATCCCCACGCTCAAGACCGCGGTCACCGAGGCGCTGACCAGTTCGCTCGCCGAATCAGGCACGCCAGCGCTTGTGCTGTGCCACATTTCGCATGTGTATCCCACCGGTGCGTCGCTGTACTTCACCGTCGTCGCGGGGCAACGCGGTGACGCGATCGAGCAGTGGCGCAAAGCGAAGACCGCCGCGTCGGAAGCGATGGTGCGCACCGGCGGCACCATCACGCACCACCACGCCGTCGGCGCCGATCATCGGCCGTGGATGCGCGACGAGGTCGGCGACCTCGGAGTCGCGGTACTGCGGGCCGTCAAGGCCACACTCGACCCGACCGGAATCCTCAACCCGGGCAAGCTCATTCCATGACCAAGCGCGAGATCGGTCGCGTCACGATGCTGACGAATCCGATGTCGGGCCACGGCAACGCACCGCACGCGGCAGAGCGGGCGATCGCACGATTTCAACAACGGGGCGTCGACGTCTGCGAAATCGTCGGCACCGATGCGGATCACGCGCGGCGGCTTCTCGACGACGCGCTGGAGCGCGGCACGGATGCACTGGTGGTGTGCGGCGGTGACGGTGTGATCGCGCTGGCGCTGCAGTCGTTGGCGCTCGGCGACATCCCGTTGGGCATCATCGCGGCGGGCACCGGCAATGACCACGCCCGCGAATACGGTTTACCCCAAGGCGATCCCGAAGCCGCCGCCGATGTGGTCGCCGACGGCTGGACCAAGACCGTCGACCTCGGCCGCATCGACAACCACGCCGGAGTACAGAAGTGGTTCGGCACGGTGATGGCCACCGGATTCGATTCGCTTGTCAGCGACCGCACCAATCGCATGACATGGCCGCACGGCCGGATGCGTTACAACCTCGCGATCGTCGCGGAAATCTCACAACTTCGGCCGCTGCCTTTTCGGCTGGCCTTCGATGACGGCGAGGAGATCGTCACCGATCTGACGCTGGCCGCGTTCGGCAACACCCGAAGCTACGGCGGCGGCATGCTGATCTGTCCCGACGCCGACCACGCCGACGGCCAGCTCGACATCACGATGGTGCACGCGACCTCGCGAACCCGGTTGATCCGCTTGTTCCCCACCGTGTTCAAGGGCACCCACACCGAACTCGACGGGGTGACCACAGCGCGCGCCCGCTCGGTCAGCGTGGACTCCGCAGGCATCAACGCGTACGCCGACGGTGAATACGTCTGCCCGCTGCCTGTCGACGTGTCAGCCGTTCCCGGCGCGCTGCAGATCCTTACCCGACTCCGCGGTTGAGCCAGCTGACTTCCGCGCCGTCGCCGCCGTCGCGATAGGCCTCCAACGCCTCGTCCCACGCCGTGCCGAGCACCGAATCGAGTTCGGCGGCGAGCATGTCGGCCCCCGATTGCATCAGGGTCCGCAGTCGCATCTCCCCGACCATCACGTCGCCGTTGGCGCTCATCGTTCCGCTCCACAGACCCAACTGCGGGGTGTGGCACCAACGGTGGCCGTCAACGCCGGCGCTGGGATCCTCGGTCACCTCGAATCGCAGCACTGACCACGAGCGCAAGGCGTTCGCCAGCTGCGCTCCGGTGCCGACGGGTCCGACCCAGTTCGTGACAGCGCGCAGCTGCCCCGGCATGGCCGGCTGCGGGGTCCACTTCAGGTTTGCCCGCGCCGACAGGGTCGACGACAACGCCCACTCGACATGCGGGCACACCGCCGCGGGTGAGGCGTGGATGTACACCACACCAGTCGCCGCGTCGGCGAATTGGTTCGCTGCACGCATCTGCTGCTCCTTCGGCTCCACGAGGGACGTCTTCCCCAACGACCTGGCGGATTCCGAATTACAGCTGTGTCATGCGTGTCCATTGTGCCTTGTGAGGCCCCTGTTGCGCTAGTGTGCTCCGAATTCTCTCAGCACTTCGTCAGACAATGCCGGCCACAGCGGGTATGCCCAGTCGCCGAAGTTGCGGTCGGTGAGCACCACCAGCGCGAGATCCGCGGCGGGGTCGACCCACAAAAACGTCCCTGACTGGCCAAAATGCCCGTAGGTGCGGCCCGAGTTCGCCGATCCGGTCCAATGCGGTGACTTGGCGTCGCGGATCTCGAACCCCAGCCCCCAGTCGTTGGGCCGCTGCACCCCGAATCCGGGCAACACGCCGTCCAATCCGGGAAACTGCACGTCGGCAGCTGCGTCGTGCATCTGCTGCGACACCAACGAGGGCCTCAGCAGGTCACCGGCGAAGGCCGCTAGGTCGGCCACCGTCGAGGCCGCGCCGAAGCCCGCGGCATCCGCTCCGCCATCGAGCGAGGTATCGGCCATCGCGAGCGGTTCGAACACCGCTTCGGTCAGGTATTGATCGAACTCGATACCGGATGCTTGCTGGATGGTCTGCGCCAGCACGCCGAAGCCGTAGTTGGAGTAGACGCGCCGGGTACCCGGCTTGCCCATCAGATCCGGCGAGTGCATCGAGTAGCCCGACGTGTGCGCGAGCAGGTGACGGACCGTGGACCCGGGCGGGCCGGCCTCGGCTTCGAGTTCGACGCCGCCCTCTTCGATGGCGACCTGCGCCGCGCGCGCCACCAACGGTTTTGTCACCGACGCCAGCGCAAAACGGTGCCGGGTATCGCCGTGTGTACCCAGAACGCCGGACGGCCCGACCACCGCGGCGGCGACGGTCGGGGCCGGCCAATCTGCAATGGCTTCCAGCGCGCTCATCGCGCAGCAGCTTAGTTGGCACTCCAGGCCGAGCAGATCGCAGCCACGTGACTCGCGTCGGTGCCGCAGCATCCACCGAGCACAGTGACCGCCGGGAGCAGGTCACGCAGCGCTGCGTGCCGGGCGCCGAGATCGGTCGGATCACCCGCATCGAGTTCGGTCGCTTCGTCGAGTTCGGCGTGACTCTTGGCGGATGCGTTGGCGCGCAAGCCAACGAGTCGGTCCCGCCACGGGCCGTCCTGCTCCAGCGCCTCGGCGAAATGTGTTGGGTGCGCGCAGTTGACCATGAAGTAGGCGGCGCCGGCCTCTGTCGCCGAGTCCACCTGTTCGATCGCTTCGCGCAGCGGCTGCCCCGTCGGCAGTCGCCCGTCCGTCTCAACGGTGAACGAGACCGCCGCCGGGATACCTGCCGCTAACGCGGCGCGCACGACACCGATCGCCTCCTCGGCGTTGGTCATTGTGATCGCAGTGACCTGGTCGACCGTGGTGTCAGCGAACGTGCCGATCTGCACCGCGTGGTAACGCTCGGCATCCTGGGGCGTCATCGCCTGGCCCGGGTCGTAGCCGTCCCCACGCGGACCGACACAGCCACTCACCACCGCGGTGATGCCATCGCCCGCCGCAGCCATCCTGACTTCCTCGGCGAGTGCCACCGCGGCGCGGTTAACGGCCTCGAGCTCTTCGAGCGAGTAACCGAGCTGAAAGGCCCAGTCCGGGTTGGCACGCCATGTCGGTGTCTCGATCACGAAACCCGCCCCATGCTCGCGGGCGATGTCGAGGTAGCCGTCGTAGTAGCGGCGCAGCCGCTCACGGGTGGTCGGATTGTCGAGCAACGGAAACGCCGCAAAGCACGGGAGATCGACGCCATCATGGAAGACCAACTCGGTCTCTAGGCCTCCGTCTGTCACGAACAGTCGGTTGCCGTTCGTCTGGGGTAGGTGGTGGCACTTGGGTTCTGCCGATACGGAGTCATCGAGGGTTGTCACTAGGCACCTATTTTCGTGCGATGTAGTAGTTGTTGAACGGGTCAGAGTCGATCTCGTGAACAGTCACGTCGCCGAAGCCTGCGTCGGCCAGCATTGACGTCGCCAGCTGCCTACCCCAGCAGGTCCCGAGACCGGCGCCGTCGAGCCCCAGCGACACGCTCATGCAGTGCATCGTCGAGACCGTGTACAGGTAGGTCGCCAGCGGAACGCCGACGTTGTCCTCGAGGTGGGTCGAGGCCTTGATGTCGACCATCAACAGAATCCCGCCCGGCCGCAAGGCGCGGTGGATGTTCTCCAGCACGCGTGCGGGCTGCGCCTGATCGTGAATCGCGTCGAAAACCGTTATCACATCGAATGTTTCGGTCATACCGAGTTTGGCCACGTCCTTGGCGATGAACTGTGCGTTCGCCAGCCCCAGCCGGTTGGCCTCGGCCCGACCGACTCCGAGTCCTTCGTCGGAGAAGTCGATGCCAGTGAAGCGGCTTGCCGGAAACGCCTGCGCCATCACGTTTATGGCGTGTCCACTGCCGCATCCGATGTCGGCCACGTCGGCCCCGGCATGAAGCTGTTCCGCCAGCCCCTCGGCCATTGGCAGGACAACGTCGACCAGGGCGGCGTCGAACACTTCGCCGCTCATCTCGGCCATCAGTTTGTGGAAGCGCGGATACTCGCTGTATGGCAGTCCGCCACCCGTGGAGAAGCAGCCGATGATCTTCTGCTCCACCTCGCCGAGCAATGGGATGAATTGCGCGACGCGAGCCAGGTTGTCCGGACCGGCCGCGCGGGTCAGCACCGCCGCGCGATGAGGTGGAAGCGAATATGTCTGCGCCGCAGGGTCGTAATCGACGATGCGCCCGGATACCACACCTCCAAGCCACTCCCTCACGTAGCGTTCGTTGAGGCCAGCGGCATCGGCGATCTGCTCACTAGTAGCCGGCGGCAGTTGGGCCAACGTGTCGAACAGCTTGGTCTGATGCCCGATCGACAGCAGGATGGCGAGGCTTGCGCTGTCGATCGCGCCAGCGACTCGTTCGGCGAACTCTTCGGTGGTGTCCATCGGGGCCACCGACTTTTCGTTCAATGTCGTCATGGGTGAAACGCTAGGCCGATGAGCCCAATTAAGCATCGGGCAAACCATGCATTTCCGTGGGCGCGGTGTGGTGCGAATGATGCAGAGCGGTTACTGCAGCACGTTGTTGTCGTGCGCCCATGCCACCGCCGCCGTGCGCGACGAGACTCCTAGCTTGGCGTAGATGTTGGCCAGGTGGCGCCCGACCGTCTTCTCGCTGATGCAGATCTGCTCGGCGACCTGCCTGTTGGTGGCGCCGCCCGCGACCCGGCGCAGGATCTCGATCTCCCGTTTTGTCAGACCGCCCGGCGAGCTGATACCGCAGACTTGCGCGGGTTCGACGCCGAGCTGGGCGTAGATGTTCTCCGCAGTGGCCGCATCCGCCGCGGCCAGCTGGTATTCGCCGAGCCCCTTGTGCGCGATAGCCATCCATTCGTACAGCTGAGCTGTCTCGTAGCGGGATTGCTGGGAGCGGTACTCGCGCAGCGCCGCCTGCAACGCGTCGAGTGCCTCGGCGTGCTGCGCCCGCTGGACCAAGATGGCGCCGCGCGCATGTGCGGCCCACCCTCGAAATCCGGGTGTGCCGAAAACTTCGGCGCCGGATTCCAGCTCGCGGCAATGCCGTTCGGCTTCGTCGAGGCTGCCGCGCGACAACGCCACGTCGACAGCGCCGTGCAGTAGCCGCATGCGACCCAGCCGGTCGGCTCCCGCAAGCGCGACGCGCAGATCTGTCCACGCCGTGTCACTGTCACCCGTGCGGCAGCGCAGCAGCGCCTCACCGGGTTGCGGGTCGATGCCCAGCGACCGAGCCCGAGAGAAAGCCTCAAATGCGCCGTCGGCGTCGCCGCGCAACCGGCGCACCTCACCCAGCTGGTAGTAGCCCTCGCCGCCCGCCCAACAGTTGACCTCCTCCAGGGCGCGGCTCGCCTCGGCCAGCCGATGCTCGAGCACGTGATAGTCATCGGTGGCCGCCTGCAGTTGCAGGCGATGCACGTCGCAGACACCGCCGTAGTTGGCCGACACCGCGAATTCGTTACACCAGCGCTCCATGGATTGTGTCCACGCCCGCATGCGCGGCATGTCGGCGAGGCGGTGGCAGTGGTGCAGCACTGTGCAGAAGATGTCGCCTGCCCAGTCCAGCGGCACCTGGTCGGCGAGGACCGGCAGCATGGCCTCGTCGATGTGGCCGTAGCCCTCGGCCAACTTGCCGTCGAAGACCGCCTCCAGGCCCTGCGCGACATGACACAGCGCCGTCAGCGCTGGCGTGTCATCAAGCCGGTCGCACACTTCGCGCAGCGTGGTCACCCGCGCAGGGACCGCCGCGGAATCGCGCGTCATCACCGCGACAACGAAGTCGAGGTAGGCCAGATATCCGTGCGTAGCGCACTCCGGCGCGCCGTCGAGCAACCGGCGGGCCCGGCTCATCCAGCCTCGCCCGACATTGATGTCGCCGCGGAAAAGCCACGCAAGCGCGAGGTCGACCGCTTTCATTGCCGCCGCCGGTGGATCGGTGCTGGCCAGCCGCCCGAATACGCGCTCGGCGACCCGAACCGACTCCTTGCCGCGGCCGACGCGCCAGGCCGCCACGGCCATCGCATCGAGATCGTCGGTGGACAGCGCCGTGTCCTCGGCTGCCCTCACGAAAGCGTCGTAGGAGGCATGCCAGTCTCGGCGGACATGCGCGGCGCGCGCCGCCAGCAAGAGGTCGGTTTGAGGTGCTATGCGGGTTTTCATGTCGATCGGGTCAACGGTATGCGAGCTAACTCAGTTCAATCGACCGTTTCGCCAGGCCCATCCAATAGCCGTCGATCACCTGCCGCGATGATTGCTCCGGATCCGCGGACGCACCAAGCGCGACGAACAGCGGGGAGAAGTGCTCGATGGTGGGGTGCGCGTATGGCATGCCAGGAGCCTTCGCCCGAAAGTCGATGAGCGCCTCGACGTCACCGGCGGCGAAACGTTCGTGCGCCCAGTCGTCGAACTCCGATGACCACCCCGGCGGCTCGGCGTTCGGCGATGGATCGTCGAGGAACGGCAACCCGTGCGTGGTGAAGCCGGAGCCGATGATCAGCACTCCCTCCTCGCGCAGCGGACGAAGCCGCTCGCCGAGGTGCAGCAGTCGCTGCGGGTCAAGGGTGGGCATCGAGATCTGCAACACCGGGATCGTCGCATCGGGGTACATCACCGTCAGCGGAACGTAGGCGCCGTGGTCGAGGCGGCGGTCCTGGTCGTGGGTGACGTGCTCGTCGTCGGGCATCAGCTTTTCGATGCGTGCGGCGAGTCCCGGCGCACCCGGCGCGTCGTAGGTGACCTCGTAATAGCGTTGCGGAAACCCCCAGAAGTCGTACGTCAGTGGGGTGTTGGCCGACGTCGACCCGATGGTCAGCGGCGCTGATTCCCAGTGAGCGGAGACGACGAGGATCGCCGAAGGCGTCGGCAGCCCTCCGGCCCACGCCGCCAGCTGCGCAACCCAGAGTTCGTCGTCGACGAGCGGCGGTGCGCCATGGGACAGATAGAGGGCCGGAGGCACGTCACCAGCCTTCCACTCACGGGCTCTGACCGCCGAAGCTGCGGACAGATCGCGATCTGTGCGGAGACTCGGCGCATCGCGGAGGTTGGCTCGCATTAGGTTGTATGCATGACTCAGACGGTGCGTGGTGTGATTTCACGGAAGCAGGGTGAGCCGGTCGAGGTGGTGGACATCGTCATTCCCGATCCGGGGCCGGGCGAGGTTGTTGTCGATGTGATCGCGTGCGGGGTGTGTCATACCGACCTGACGTATCGCGAGGGCGGCATCAACGACGCGTTCCCGTTTCTTCTGGGCCATGAGGCCGCGGGCACCGTGGAATCGGTCGGGCCGGGTGTGACGAATGTGGAGCCCGGTGATTTCGTGATCCTGAACTGGCGCGCGGTGTGCGGTCAGTGCCGGGCGTGTAAACGGGGCCGGCCGTGGTACTGCTTCGACACGTTCAACGCCTCACAGCCGATGACGCTGACCGACGGCACCGAGCTGACGCCGGCTTTGGGGATCGGGGCGTTCGCCGACAAGACGCTGGTGCATGAGGGCCAGTGCACCAAGGTTGACCCGGCGGCGGATCCGGCGGTGGCCGGGCTGTTGGGCTGCGGGGTGATGGCCGGGCTGGGCGCAGCGGTCAACACCGGGGCCGTGGGCCGCGATGACACGGTCGCGGTGATCGGCTGCGGCGGCGTGGGTGATGCGGCGATCGCGGGGGCGGCGTTGGTGGGGGCCAAGCGGATCATCGCGGTGGACACCGACAACACGAAGCTGGACTGGGCACGCGATTTCGGCGCCACCCACACCGTCAACGCCCGCGAGCTGGACCCGGTGGCCACCATTCAGGACCTCACCGACGGTAACGGCGCCGACGTGGTGATCGACGCGGTCGGGCGGCCCGAGACATGGAAGCAGGCGTTCTATGCCCGCGATCTGGCGGGAACTGTTGTGCTGGTGGGTGTTCCGACCCCCGATATGAAGCTGGAGATGCCGCTGATCGACTTCTTCTCCCGCGGCGGGGCGCTCAAGTCGTCGTGGTACGGCGATTGTCTGCCCGAGCGTGACTTCCCCACCCTGATCTCGTTGTATCTGCAGGGCCGGTTGCCGTTGGAGAAGTTCGTCTCCGAACGCATCGGCCTGGACGGTATCGAGGAGGCGTTTCACAAGATGCACGCCGGTGAGGTACTGCGCTCGGTGGTGATGCTCTAGTGAACGGCGGCCCGATCCAGCGGCTGGTCACCCATGGGACCTTCGAACTCGACGGCGGCAGTTGGGAAGTCGACAACAACATCTGGCTCGTCGGCGACGACTCCGAAGTGGTGGTCTTCGACGCCGCCCATGACGCGGGCCCGATCGTGACCGCCGTCGGTGGGCGCCACGTCGTCGCGGTGGTGTGCACCCACGGGCACAACGACCACGTCACCGTCGCCCCCGAACTCGGCAAGGCACTCGACGCCCCGGTACTGCTGCACCCCGCCGACGACGTGCTGTGGCGAATGACCCACCCCGACAGCGATTTCCGCACCGTCGACGACGGTGCAACCCTGCGCGTCGCCGGCCACGAGCTGCGCGCGATCCACACCCCCGGACACTCCCCGGGCTCGGTGTGCTGGCATGCCCCCGAACTGAACGCCGTGTTCTCCGGCGACACCCTGTTCCAGGGCGGCCCAGGAGCAACCGGACGGTCCTACTCCGACTTCGGAACCATCTTGGCGTCCATCTCGGAGAAACTCGGCAAGCTACCCGCCGACACCACCGTCTACACCGGCCACGGCGACTCCACCACCATCGGCGACGAAATCGTGAACTACGACGACTGGGTCGCCCGCGGCCACTA
>NZ_DASSCY010000313.1:0-2729 GCF_035697385.1 Mycobacterium sp.
CGCGCAGCGAGCGGTCCGAGTGTGGCTACCGCGAGGTCGAGCATGGGTGCTGCCGGGTCGACGGCGAGAAATGTCCATGCCGGATGGGCCGTCGCGAACGCCTTCACCTCCAGTCCCCCGCCGGCGCCGAGCACCAGCACCCGGGCGTCTGCGGGTGCACGTTCGGCGAGCAGCACCGATGCCATGGTGTGCACGTCGTGGTAGCCGGGCACGGTCCGCGGGGCCCACTCCGTGTAGGTCGCCACATGCGAAGCGTCGTCGAAGCCGCTGGAAGGTCCATTCATATCGACAGGATGTCGCCAGCCAGAGCCATTTGGCAATCTGTCTTGCCGATCTGGCAACCGACGCTCGACTGCGGCAGCCATGATTCGGCGACGGAATCGCCGATCTCACATTCGGCGCTCTGCCGACGTCTACCAAGTGTGAATAAAATCGACAGCGTCCTGCGCGGAATGTATGCCGCGGAAAGCGAATATCTCGCCGCTGGCGGGCCGGGAGCCGCGAGTTTCGACCCGCTTGCACCCTTCTTCGCTACCGATGTCGTACTGCACCAAGCCAATTCACTGCCCTACGGCGGAACCTGGCGCGGGCACGACGGCATGGAACAGTTCTTCGGCGCCATGAGCCAGACGTGGTCAGAGTTCGAGATGATCGATCAACAGTTCCTCTCGACGACTGAGACGGCGGTGGTCCTCACCCACGTCCGCGCGCGTGCCCGCGGCACCGGCAAGCGCGTCGAGTTCCCGATCCTGCAGACCATTCGCGTGGTCGACGGACGCATCGCCGAGGTGCGGCCGTTCTACTGGGACACCGCGGAAATCGCGGCCGCCTGCACCTGACGGCTGGGTTCAGCCAAGGGGTGACAGTCCCGCGGCGGTGAGCTTGTATGCACGGTGGTCTGGTTGTTCGGTCGCCGCGATCTCGAGGACGGCTTTGCCCACTTGCTCCGGGGTCAACGATGGCGATAACGACTGCACGAACGTGTCGACATCGACGCCTTGCCGCTGCGCGTAGGCGGCCGCCGCCGCTGCGCCCAGATCGGTGGCCGGCGTCAGCTGCGGGAGAACGGAGACGAACCTGATCCCGAGACCGGCTCGTTTCGATTCGGCTGCGGCGTAGTCGGCGATGAACTTCACGGTGGCCTTCGCCCCCGCGTAGCCGCCGCTCAACGGCGACCCGTTGATCGCCGCGCCGCTCGAGATAGCGATCACCAAGCTTCCCGGCACAAGCGGGCGCAGCAGGGCGCAGCGCATCCAGTGGAAGGCCTGCGCGACGTCGACATTCCAGTTCTGGCTGAACGACTCCCATGTCTGTTCTTGCAGCGCGGCCATCCGCGGAGAAGCCCCGGCGCACAGCACCAACGTCCGCGGCTGATGCTCGTCGATCAGTCGGCTCGCCGTCGCGGGGTCGGCGGCATCGGCGGTCACCTGCACACCGGGTGTGCGGGATACCCCCACGACGTGCACCCCCGCCGCCGAAAGCGCCGCAGCGATACCACGGCCGAATCCCCTACTCGCCCCGGTCACGATCGCCGTCGTGCCGTCGAGGGTGTTGCTTATTGATTCATTCACTGGAACTCCTTTTTGTCAGTGCGGTTGGTATGCCCGCACTAATTGAGATACGTCGCGCCGCCGCGATTCATCGGTCCGGATGAATTCCGGCCAGTGGATTGTCTGTACTGACGTGACGATCCAGCAGGACTTCATCGAGCAGGCGGCGCCGTTTCGCGCCGAATTGATCGCGCACTGCTACCGCATGCTCGGATCCGTGCACGACGCCGAGGATCTCGTCCAGGAAACGTACGTGCGCGGCTGGCGCGGCTACGCGTCATTGCAGGAGCACGCGGCGCTGCGCAGCTGGTTGTACCGGATCGCGACGAACGAGTGCCTGCGCGCGCTGGAGAACCGGGGCCGCCGGGTGCTGCCCGCGGGCCTGGGGGCAGGCTCGACCGACGCCGATGCGCTGCTCGACGACGGATCCGGCCATCTCTGGCTCGAGCCGCTGCCCGACACGTTGACGCCCGAAACAGCAGTCACCGCCAAACAGAGTGTTCGACTGGCGATGGCCACGGCGCTGCAGGACCTGCCTGCGCGCCAGCGGGCCGCGTTGATTCTGCGCGACGTCGTGCGGTTCAGCGCGGTCGAGGTGGCAGAGCTGCTGGACACGACGCCCGCCGCGGTCAACAGCGCGTTGCAGCGCGCCCGCGCCTACCTGGCCGAGGTGGCGCCCACCGAGGACGGCGTCGCCGAGCCCGACGACGAGCCGCGGCGCGAATTACTGGACCGCTACTGCTCGGCCTTTGAACGCGCCGACATCGCAGCTCTCACCGACTTGTTGCAAGCCGACGTCAGGATCGAAATGCCGCCTATACCAACATGGTTCACCGGACGAGACGCGGTGACCCAGTTTCTTGCCACCCGCGCGTTCGGCCGGCCCGGCGATGTGGCGATAATCCCGACTGCCGCCAACGGGCAGCCGGCGGTTGCGGATTACCGCCGCGATGCCGACGGCGTCATGTCGGCGCATGCGATCCACGTCCTGACGACCGGCCCTCGCGGGGTCAGTGCGATCACGGTCTTTCTCGATCCGACGCTGTTTACGGCGTTCGGTATGCCGCTGACCCGCTGAGTGGCAACTAGACCGTCGCGCCCGGGATGTACAACTCCAACAGGCTGGCGGGCAGGGAGTTCGTTGGCGACTTCGTGATCTGGCTGAGGGCCGAGATGCTC
>NZ_DASSCY010000314.1:0-21372 GCF_035697385.1 Mycobacterium sp.
GTGACCGCCTTGCGGCAACCGAAACAACGCCAATACGCTCAGCCAGTCAAGTGAGATCAGCCGCAGTTCGCCGGAGAAATAGGAGCGCCGTGAGCGAAATCCCAGCCGACCTGTCCTACACCGAGGAACACGAGTGGGTGCAGCGCACCGGCGACGACACCGTCCGCGTCGGCATCACCGATTACGCCCAGTCGGCGCTGGGCGATGTGGTGTTCGTACAGCTTCCCGACGTCGGCGCCGAGGTGACCGCGGGGGAGTCGTTCGGCGAGGTCGAGTCCACCAAGTCTGTGTCGGACCTCTACGCGCCCGTCACCGCGAAAGTCGTTGCTGTCAACGGTGATCTGGAGGCTGATCCGCAGCTGGTCAACTCCGATCCCTACGGCGAAGGATGGCTCGTCGACCTCCAAGTCAGCGGGGGGTCACTCGAGGACGCGCTCTCGGGGCTTCTCGACGCGGATGGCTACCGCACCGCCGTGACCGAATGACGAGTTGTTAGGGTTCTGCACACCGAAGGCCAAGTAGAAGCGGATCCGGCGGTGGTGGACACAATGGCGTCCACTGCGCGGTACGGTCAACACCAGACGAATTTCGGCTGGGGGGGACCGGCCCATATCGCCACAGCAGCCAGTGAGGAGCAGCGGGTGACGGACAAGGACAACGACCAGACGTCTGACGAAGTCACCGTGGAAACGACATCGGTTTTCCGCGCGGACTTCCTCAACGAACTGGATGCCCCCGCCGCGGCGGGCACCGAGGGTGCCGTCTCAGGGGTTGAGGGCCTCCCGGTGGGGTCGGCCCTTCTCGTCGTAAAGCGCGGGCCCAACGCCGGCTCGCGATTCCTGCTCGACCAGCCCACCACCTCGGCGGGTCGACATCCCGACAGCGACATTTTCCTCGACGACGTCACCGTCAGCCGCCGTCATGCCGAGTTCCGGCTGGAGGGCGGCGAGTTCCAAGTCGTCGACGTCGGCAGCCTCAACGGCACCTATGTCAACCGTGAGCCGGTGGACTCGGCTGTGCTGGCCAATGGTGACGAGGTGCAAATCGGTAAGTTCCGCCTGGTGTTCCTCACCGGGCCCAAGAGTGACGACGACAGCGGTCCGGGCAGCTAGCAATGAGCGCTCGCGCGAAGAGCTGACATGACACAGCCCGGCGTCCAATCTCCGCTCACCGGGATGTCGATCGGTGCGGTCCTCGATCTGCTGCGAGGCGACTTCCCGGACGTGACCATCTCCAAGATTCGGTTCTTGGAGGCCGAAGGACTGGTCACGCCTGAGCGCACGGCGTCTGGATATCGGCGGTTCACCGCCTATGACTGCGCGCGGCTGCGGTTCATTCTGACCGCCCAGCGCGACCAGTATCTGCCGTTGAAAGTCATCAAAGCCCAGCTGGACGCCCAGCCCGACGGCGAGTTGCCGCAGACCGGATCCGCTTACGGGCAACCGCGTTTGGTGCCTGTCGACGCGCAGTCCGGTGACGGCTCCGCGGCCGTCGCGCCGACGCAGATCCGGCTGAGCCGCGAGGATCTGCTCGCCCGTTCGGGTGTCGACGACGAACTGCTCACCGCACTGGTGAAGGCCGGGGTGATCACCACTGGACCTGGCGGATTCTTCGACGAGCACTCGGTGGTGATCGTGCAGTGCGCCCGCGCACTGTCCGAGTACGGCGTGGAGCCCAGGCATTTGCGGGCGTTCCGCTCGGCGGCCGATCGCCAATCCGATCTCATCGCGCAGATCGCCGGTCCGGTGGTCAAAGCGGGTAAGGCCGGTGCGCGGGACCGCGCAGACGATCTTGCCCGCGAGGTCGCTGCGCTGGCGATCACATTGCACACGTCGCTGATCAAGTCGGCTGTGCGCGACGTTCTGGATCGCTGAGGATTAGACTCGCTATTGACGGCTTCTTGGTGCGGAGGGCAGACACAGATGGGTGAGGTTCGTGTGGTCGGCATTCGCGTGGAGCAGCCCCAGAACCAGCCGGTTCTGCTCCTGCGGGAGTCCAACGGTGACCGCTACCTGCCGATCTGGATCGGGCAGCCGGAAGCGAACGCGATCGCTTTCGAGCAGCAGGGTATCGAGCCGGCGCGGCCGATGACGCATGACCTGATCCGAGATCTCATTGCCGCGCTTGGCCATTCGCTCAAGGAAGTCCGCATCGTCGACCTTCAGGAGGGCACCTTCTACGCGGATCTGATCTTCGACCGCGACATCAAGGTGTCTGCCAGACCGTCGGACTCGGTGGCCATCGCGTTGCGGGTCGGTGTGCCGATCTACGTCGAAGAAGCGGTCCTGGCCGAGGCTGGCCTGCTGATTCCCGACGAGAACGACGACGAAGCCACCGGCGCGGTTCGTGAGGACGAGGTGGAGAAGTTCAAGGAGTTCTTGGACAGCGTGTCGCCCGACGACTTCAAGGCGACGTAGGGGCTCGGTCCAGCCCTTTAGTCACGGATACGTCTCGTCGGCCTCGACACGCGGCGCGGGTTTCTCTCAACCGCGATTTGGGCAGCCATACTTTGATGGCGACGAGCAGTAATGGCTCGACGGGAAGCGTATGCTCGACACATTCGAGCTTTGGCAAACGTGCGCCCACGCAGGTCACAGACGCAGGTTCGATCGGCGAGAGGATTCGAGAAGTGGGAGATACGCCACGTCAAGAGCAGCTGGACCTGTCCTCGGGTAACGCACCAACCGAATCGCCTGCCGAGGCACCCAGCGAACCCGTGCAGCCGGGTCTCTTCCCCGACAACTCGGTGCCCGACGAGCTCGTCGGCTATCGCGGTCCGAGTGCCTGCCAGATCGCCGGCATCACCTATCGCCAGCTGGACTACTGGGCGCGGACCTCGCTCGTCGTGCCGTCCATCCGCAGCGCGGCGGGCTCGGGCAGCCAGCGGCTGTACTCCTTCAAGGACATCCTGGTCCTCAAGATCGTCAAGCGGCTGCTCGACACCGGCATCTCACTGCACAACATCCGCGTCGCCGTCGACCATCTGCGCCAGCGCGGCGTGCGCGACCTCGCCAACATCACGTTGTTCTCCGACGGCACCACGGTTTACGAGTGCACGTCGGCCGAGGAAGTGGTGGACCTGTTGCAGGGTGGCCAAGGCGTATTCGGCATCGCCGTGTCCGGCGCGATGCGTGAACTGACCGGCGCAATCGCCGACTTTCCGGGTGAGCGAGCCGACGGTGGGGAGTCGATCTCCGCGCCAGAGGACGAGCTGGCCTCGCGGCGTAAGCACCGCGACCGCAAGATCGGCTAACGACCGGTAGAATCGGCCCCGCATCGCCCATGTGCGGGAGAGTTCCGTGACGGCCAGTCACGGACGCCGAAGGAGCAACACCTCTCCGTCAACCTCTCAGGCACCAAGGACCGCGCACGGCCCCGATGCCTCTGGAAAGCGGTAAGCGTCATGCTTACCCGCCCATGGGGAAAGGCGAGGCAAACTCGCCGAATCTCTCAGGCGCCCGCAACGGGTTGACGACAGAGGGAGAGGAACCTCAGCGGTTCTGCGCCTTCATGATGTCGGGAGTCCTCGCCAGTGTTCGATCACAACCAGCCCAACTTCGCCGACCGGCATATCGGCCCGGACGCCGACGCCGTCGCGACGATGCTCAAGACCATCGGTATTGGATCGCTTGACGAACTCGCCGACAAGGCACTGCCCGCCGGCATCCTCGACGCGCTGTCGGCCGACGGCATCGCCCCCGGGTTGGACATCCTTCCGCAGGCCGCCACCGAGGAGGAGGCGCTGGCGGAGCTGCGCGCCTTAGCCGACGCCAACACCGTGGCGGTGTCGATGATCGGGCAGGGCTACTTCGACACGCTGACGCCGCCGGTGTTGCGCCGCAACATCCTTGAGAACCCCGCGTGGTACACCGCATACACCCCGTATCAGCCGGAGATCAGCCAGGGCCGGCTGGAGGCGCTGCTGAACTTCCAGACCATGGTCGCCGACCTGACCGGGCTCGAGGTCGCCAACGCCTCGATGCTCGACGAGGGCACCGCCGCCGCCGAGGCGATGACGCTGATGCACCGGGCGGTGCGCGGACCGTCGAACCGGCTGGCCGTCGATGCCGACATCTACCGGCAGACCGCGGCCGTGATCGCCACCCGCGCCGAGCCGCTGGGCATCGAAATCGTCACCGCCGATCTGCGGCAGGGGCTTCCTGAAGGTGACTTCTTCGGCGTGATCACCCAATTGCCCGGCGCCAGTGGGGCAGTCGTCGACTGGACCGAGTTGGTTACTCAGGCCCACGAGCGCGGCGCACTGGTCGCCGTCGGCGCCGACCTGCTGGCGCTGACGCTGACCACCCCGCCAGGAGACATCGGCGCCGACGTCGCCTTCGGCAGCACCCAAAGGTTCGGTGTACCAATGGGATTCGGCGGTCCGCACGCCGGTTATCTGGCCGTGCACGCCAAGCATGCCCGGCAGTTGCCCGGCCGGCTGGTGGGGGTTTCCGTCGATGTCGACGGTGCCGCGGCGTACCGCTTGTCGCTGCAGACCCGTGAGCAGCACATCCGCCGCGACAAGGCGACGAGCAATATCTGTACCGCGCAGGTCCTGCTCGCAGTGATCGCCGCCATGTACGCGAGCTATCACGGCGCGGACGGGCTCGCAGGCATCGCTCGCCGGGTGCACGGACGTGCCCTGGCGCTGGCCGCCGGCCTTGCCGCCGCAGGTGTCGAGGTGGTGCACCGCGCGTTCTTCGACACGGTGCTGGCGCGAGTGCCCGGCCGGGCCGCGAAGGTCCGTGACGAGGCGAAGGTGCGGGGCATCAACATCTGGCTGGTGGACGACGACCACGTGTCCGTGTCGTGCGACGAGGCGACCACGGCCGCACACGTCGATGCGGTTTTGTCGGCATTCGGCGCCGCCATCGCCGACGGTGATTTCGACGGCGTGGACATCGCCACCCGCACATCGGAATTCCTCACGCATCCGGCGTTCACGCAGTACCGAACCGAGACCGAGATGATGCGGTATCTACGGTCGTTGGCCGACAAGGATATTGCGTTGGACCGCAGCATGATTCCGCTCGGATCGTGCACGATGAAGCTCAACGCGGCTGCCGAGATGGAACCGATCACGTGGCCGGAGTTCGCGCGTCAGCATCCGTTCTCCCCGGCCTCCGATACGCCGGGTCTGCGCAAGCTGATCGCCGACCTCGAGACATGGCTGACGGGTATCACCGGGTACGACGCGGTGTCGCTACAGCCCAACGCCGGTTCGCAGGGGGAGTACGCCGGTCTGCTGGCCATTCAGGCGTATCACGCCGAACGTGGCCAGCCGGACCGCGACGTCTGCCTGATCCCGTCGAGCGCGCACGGCACCAATGCGGCGTCGGCGGCGCTGGTCGGCATGCGGGTGGTGGTGGTTGCGTGCCGCGCTAACGGTGACGTGGACCTCGACGATCTGCGGGCGAAGGTGACCGAGCACGCGGATCAGTTGTCCGCCTTGATGATTACGTATCCGTCCACTCACGGCGTGTTCGAGCACGACATCGCCGACATCTGCGCGGCCGTGCACGACGTCGGCGGTCAGGTCTACGTCGACGGCGCCAACCTCAACGCTCTGGTCGGGCTGGCCCGGCCGGGTCGCTTCGGTGGTGACGTCAGCCACCTGAATCTGCACAAGACGTTCTGCATCCCGCACGGCGGTGGCGGACCAGGAGTCGGACCAGTTGCGGTGCGGGCACACCTGGCGCCCTACCTGCCCGGGCATCCACTCGCCGACGAGTCCCCCGCAAGCGGGAGGTGCCCCCAGCCCCGACGGCACACGGTGTCCTCGGCGCCCTACGGGTCGGCGTCGATCCTGCCCATCACCTGGGCGTACATCCGGATGATGGGGGCGGCCGGCCTACGTTCTGCGTCGCTGACCGCAATCGCGTCCGCCAATTACATCGCCCGTCGCCTCGACGAGTACTACCCCGTGCTGTACACGGGGGAGAACGGCATGGTCGCCCACGAGTGCATCCTCGACCTTCGCGGCATCACCAAGGCGACCGGCGTCACTGTCGACGACGTGGCAAAGCGCTTGGCCGACTACGGTTTCCACGCGCCCACCATGAGCTTCCCGGTGGCCGGTACGCTGATGGTCGAGCCGACCGAAAGTGAGAGTCTGACCGAAGTGGATGCGTTCTGTGAGGCGATGATCGCGATCCGCGCCGAGATCGACCAGGTCGGTGCTGGGACGTGGTCTGTTGACGACAACCCGTTGCGCGGAGCGCCGCACACCGCCGAGTGCTTGCTGGTATCCGATTGGGATCACCCGTACACCCGTGAACAGGCGGCTTACCCGCTGGGCAAGGGATTCCGGCCCAAGGTGTGGCCGCCGGTGCGCCGCATCGACGGCGCCTACGGTGACCGCAATCTGGTGTGCTCGTGCCCGCCGGTGGAGGCGTTCGCGTGAGGTCGCGAACCGCCGTCGTCGCAGCGTTGGTTGCCGCGGGCTGGTACGCGTCCGCTGGGATGGCATCCGCCGAGCCGGAGCCCGCGCCGCCGCCCCCGCCTGCGCCCAAGACAACCATCGACACCGACGGCACCTTCGCGGTCGGCAAGGACATCGAGCCGGGCACGTACACCTCGGCTGGCCCAGTCGATGAGGGCGCCTGCTACTGGAAGCGGTCCAACGGAACCGAGCTCGTCGACAACGCGCTGACCAAGAAGCCACAGGTCGTGGTCATCGAGGCGACGGACACCTCGTTCACCACCAGCGACTGCCAGCCGTGGCAGAAGACCGACGCCCCGCCGCCACCGCAGCCAGGGCCGGGGGCTCTGCTCGGGCAGCTGGGCGACTTCATCGGCCGCGGAATCCTGTCCGGGCCGCCGCCCGGCTAGCCGCCCAGGTCGAACGACGGGAAAAAGAGCAGCTGGCCGACCGCGATGTCGTCGGGGTCGTCGATCAGGTTGGCCGCCGCGACCATCTTCACCAGGGTCAGCGTGCGGTCCACGCCGACGTCACCGTAGTGATCGTTGGCCAGGTCCCACAGCGTGTCACCAGCGACGACCGTGCGCCGCCTGTTCAGCCGAGGCTGGATCAGCACATGACCGGGTTGCGGGTCCGCGTCGCCCATGTGATTCGCGAGCGCGATGACGGGCCACAGGCCGAATTCTCCGTACCATCGCTCGGCCAGCACCTCCCATGTCTCGCCGGCAACGACGGTGTGGTGACCGACATTCGCCAGGTCGGGAATGAGAAGCCACTCGCCGACCACGAGGTCACGCTGCCCCGCGTGATTGGCCACCTCGACGATGCCGGCCAAATGAGTGTCGCCGTAGAAGAGCTGCGCAATCTTGCGGGTCGTGTCGCCCGGCTTCACCTGATGGCGGAAGGTGACGTATGGGATCTCCAGCTCCTGGCCCACCACCAGATGGTCGGGATTGGATAGGTAGTTGACTTCGATGATTACGCGGTGCAGGCGAGGGTCGCCATAGAACCACTCGGCCACTCTCCACAGGGTGTCGCCCTTTTGTATTTGGTATTTGCCCCTCATGGGTGTGCCTCCCTGCCGTTTTGCTCTCGCCCCGGTGGGGACGCTGGGCAAAAGTGTCGTTGACCAGGGAGTGCGGGTCACGGGTAGTTGACTACCCGACTTTCTGCGGGGGGCACTCAACCGAAGCGGTCGATGATCGCCTCACTGATTCGGTCGGGTCCGTCCTCCTGGATGTAGTGATTGGCCTCGGGCAGCTCGACCAATCCGCATTGGCGTGTTCCTCCGGTGACGAGTTGGTACGGTCCGTCGGGTGTTACCGCCAAGAGTGGCAGAGTGGTCTGACAGTGGCCGGTGGGTGTCGACGGACTCCGGCAGGATTTTCGTCAGCTCCGCCCCGGGAGACGGCCCCACCGTGCTGTTGCTGCACGGATACCCGTCCAGCTCGTTCGACTACCGGATGGCCGTACCGCAGCTGGCCGGACGGGCGTGGCTGACGCTGGACTTTCTCGGTTTCGGGCTGTCGGACAAGCCGCGGCCGCACCAGTACAGCCTGCTCGAGCAGGCCGACATCGTGCAGACCGTGGTCTCGGAGGCGACGACGGGACCGGTGGTGATCGTCGCGCACGACATGGGCACGTCGGTGACCACCGAACTGGTCGCTCGTGACATCGAAGGCCGGTTGCCTTTCGACTTGCAACGCGTGGTGCTGACTAACGGCAGCGTGATCCTGGCGCGGGCGAGCCTGCGGCCGATCCAGAAGGTGCTGCGCGGCCCACTCGGTCCCGTGGTTGCCCGGTTGGCGAACCGCCGCACGTTCGTGCGCGGCTTCGGCCGGCTGTTCAGCGCGAACCATCCACTGTCGGAGGAGGAGGCCGACGCGCAGTGGGCGTTGCTGGCGCACAACGACGGGCATCGCATCGCGCATCTGCTGATCTCGTATCTCGACGAGCGGGTCCGCTACGCGACGCGATGGCATGGCGCTGTGCGGGATTGGCCCAAACCGTTGAGCTTCCTGTGGGCGCTGGACGACCCGGTGGCGACCACCAATGTGCTCGACGGATTGCGCGAATTACGGCCCGCCGCAGACGTTGTCGAGCTTTCCGGCGTCGGCCACTACCCACAAGTGGAGGTGCCGGACGTCTTCACCCGCTCGGCGTTGAGCTTGTTGTCGGCGTCAGGTGATTGATCGGCGCTCCTGGTTGAAGTCCACCCGAGGGTTCGGCAATTCACCAGGGATGTTGCGCGCAACGATGTCCGCGAGAGTCTTCGTCGACGTGAAGATCTCGAGTCCCGTTTCAGAGAATGTTTCACGGCCGAAGATTCCCGGCGCGAGCAACGGATTGGTGAGCGCCTGCGAAAACGCATCGACTGCAACCATCGTCGCCATCAGTGTCGGCAATATGCCACCCTTACGCACGTCCTCGGCGAACAACCCGGGATAGAGTTCGACGTTGTCGACCTCGCCGTAGCACTCCTTCAGGGCTGATTGGACGCTCGGGTCCGACGAAAGATCCTCGAATGACTTCAGTTTGGGATAACCGCATCGCTGACGATAGGCATTGAACGAGGCAAGTTTGGTCTCTCGGCCGATCTCGATCGACTTCTGTTCGATGTCGAGCAATGCGGGGTCGGTGTTGAGTAGACCGACCGCGGTGCATGGCTGCGCAGAGGCTTCGTCGAACAGTGCAGAGAGGCCGTTGGTGGTCACCAAGTCGGTGTCCCACAGCACCTCCTGGACGTTACGATCTTCGCCACCGACACGGATACTGCTGGGAATCATGGTGTGCCAGCGGTAAAGCAGGTTGAACTCGACCGACATCCAATTTTGGCGGTACCACTTTTCTCCTGCGCCGATGCCGGACTCGACGAACAGCTTGAACTTGATGGGCGTGATGTGGTTGATGTAGTCCTCGATGACGACACGCAGTAGCACCGCCGTGAGTGTGTTGCGTGTCGTCTCGAATACGCGGTCGTCGTTCCACTTCGGATCGCCCTCGTGCGCTGCGGCGATCTGTTGGGCGATGCTGTTGTGTTCACGCAGGAACAGCGTGCTCATCATGACCAGTCCGTAGTGGATGTTTCCGCGCGGAATCCCAAGGGCGAAAAGCTTTTTGCGCTTTTCGGGCGAGAGCGGTTGCGACATCGAGGTGGTCCTGGTCTTCCGGTCCCCGATCTCCAAGTCCGGGCCACCCGGATAGGTGATCGGAAGATTGGCGAACTCCTCCTTGGGCTGACCATCGGCACCGAAGTAGTAGGGCGGGAACTCCTGGCCGTTGATGGTCTGGCTCTTCAGCTCGCCGGGCCGCTGCTCGTCTCTGCGTCGCAGTGCGTCGGTCACGTCGGTGGTCTGACCGTACAGCTGGCTGAGATCGATTTCGTGGGTCGACGTGTTCTTGCGCGCATTGGCCGGATCGGTCCGCAGGAATCCGTCGACGAACCACTGCGCGAAATGAGGAAAGAGCAACGTCGACTTCGCGGAAACCTGCTCGCGGCCCGCAGGGCGTTCGAACAGCCCGACGACCGTGGCGACCTCTGGCGGTGGATCTGGAAATTGGTCGTCCCCGGGCAGGTGGCGCGCGCTCCACGTCCGATCTGTGAGGCCCGGCCAAGAGCGGTAATCCCTGTCCTCATAGGTGCTCAGGCCCAAGGGCCGGGTCGGCATGGTGTAGACCATCCGATTGATGAGGAACCGGTTTACCGTCGATCGCAGCTTCGGCATCCGGCCGACGATTGCCCACGCTGGACCGAAATTCGTCGTCAAATAGATCCGCGCGCCGTTCTTGAGCCCGTTCTTGCGCCAAAACCCCCTGGTCACGGGTAGACCATAGGGCAAATCAGCCCAGCATGGACGCGATCGCCGAGGTCAGTTCTTGGGACGCCGACGACGCCAGATTCTGGTAGCTGCCGCCGCTGGCCTGCGCGACGGCCTCCCAGCTGGCACGGTCGGAGTCCGAGCCGAAGTCGATGACGTTGACGGCGACGGGTTTGGCCGGATCGAACGCCCCGCGGATGTACTGCTGCAAGCCCGAACCGTCAAGGGATTGGTCGGTGTGCGGCCCGGTGGTAATGACGAGGATCGAATTGCTTTGGCCCTGGCGGTAGTTCGTCACCGCTTCGGTGTAGACCAACCGCAGTGTCGTGAACGACACCGCGCCGCCGCTCGATGGCGACTGCGAGTCGAGGGCAGCGGTCAGCGCCGTCGAGCGGGGCCTACCGTTAAGTGGGTCCGATAACGGGCCGATGCCCACCTCGGATCTGCCCTCTGTGCCGTCGAACGTCCACAGTCCCACCGCGGAATTCGGAGGCAACGCCTGCAACCGTGCGTTGAGCGCGGCAACCACATTCGCCAGCCGTGACTTTCCGCCCTCCTCAGTGGGCATCGACTGGTCGAGCATGATCGTGACGGCCGGGCTTTCGACCGGTGCGGTCAGCGCATTGGCGAGCGTGGCCCGCATCGCGTTGTCGCCGACCGAAAGGGGTGCCGAAACCGGCGCGAAGTTGGTGACATCGCTTTGAGGCGGCGTGCTGCCCTCAGTGCGGAAACCGGCCTTGGCGAGCTCGGCGAGGTGCTCGGACTTGCGCATGAAACGGGCAAATTCGCTGGCCGCGCTGACCTGCTCTTGCGACAGCCAATTGCCGCTGAGCAGCACGGTCGGATAGTCAGCGATGGCCGTTGGCCCGGGCGGCAGCCACGATGCGACGACGTTCTTGGCATCCGGCAGCGAAGCGGCTCGCTCGAAAAGCTGCTGCTCGGTGGTGACCACGGCATGTACGGGGGCAGCGGCAGGATCGGTGGCGCTCAGCAACGCGTCCATCGCGGTCGACGCCTTGTTGTCGGCCAGCTTTGGCTGGCCGGCCATTAGCGTGTTGACCGCACCGGTACCGGAGCTGGCGGGCGCGCCGGCAGGTGCCGACGCCGCGGCGACCGCCTCAGCGGCCAGATACGACGCGTCGCTGTCACCACTGAGCGGCATCGAAAGCCGCAGCGAGCCCCAGCCGGGCAAGTTCAACCCGTCCAGCGAGTCGGGGTTGCTCTGCAGCGACGGCAGCGTGGCCCAATTCTGCTGCACCAAAGCATTTTTGAGCTGCGGACGGATGGCGAGCAGAACCGGTGAGGTGACCAGCGAGCGGCTGTCGCTGATGGTTTTGGCGCCAGCAGTTGCCTCCAGCCGGGCCGCCGAGACCGAGCTTGCCGGTATCCACAACGCGGGGCGCTCACCGAGTTCAGCAGGCCAGTTGCCGATGAACCCGTTGACTACCTGATCGGGATCGGACGGCTTGACGCCGACCTTGACGCACCGGTCACCGACCGGGGCTGCGGTTTCGTTGAAGGTGTTGGCCAGCGTCTGGATCTGATCGGAGATCGACGGATCGGCGACGACCGCGACGGCGACTTCACCAGCAACGCACCGGGCCGCCGCGGCATCGGAACGGTTCGACAGCGCGTCGCCGAAGAATCGCCACAGGATGATGCCACCGACCACCACGACCACGGTGACCAGGGCGGCGATGACGCCAATGCTGACGCCGCGCCTGCCAGTGGTGATCGCGCGGTGGCTGCCTGTCCATTCGCCGCCTTCCCAGTCACCTCCGTGCTGCCT
Source organism: Mycobacterium sp. (assembly GCF_035697385.1). GTDB lineage: Bacteria > Actinomycetota > Actinomycetes > Mycobacteriales > Mycobacteriaceae > Mycobacterium. The sequence continues at coordinate 12,029 of NZ_DASSCY010000314.1, forward strand.
GCCGGAGCGGGGAGGCGGCGCAGAAGCTCCGCGTGGCTGGAATTCGGGGTCGTCCCGCGTGGGGGAGTCGGAGCGGCCGTATTCGGGCTCACCGTAATCGATTTCGTCATACCCGGGTTCGTCGTGCCTCGGTTCACGGTAGCTGGGTTGGCGGTAAGCCGGCTCGGAGTATTCGGTTCTGCCGTAGACCGGCTCGTCGGGATATTCGGTGCGGCCATAGTCCACATCGCCGTACTCCGGCCCGCTGTACCTGGCCCCGAAGTCGGGCTCATCAGCTGGTTGATAGCCGAATCGCTCGGTCTGCGGCTCCTCGGGTGGTTGCTCTTCACCATCCGATTCGTCGGGATCGGGGATGCTATGTCTGCCCATCCCCGCCTCTGTGCTCGCTGCGCGGACCGATCACGTCGTCGCCTTATACTCGCGGCGCCTCCGATGCAGGATCGGCTCCGTGTAGCCGTTGGGCTGCTCGCCACCGGACAGGATCAGCTCCTGTGCGGCCTGGAACGCGATGTTTCCGTCGGGGTCGTCAGCCATCGGCCGGAACTCCGGATCCTTTTCGTTCTGCTTGTCCACCACGGCGGCCATCCGCCGCAGGCTGGCCTTGACGTCTTCGGCGGTGATCACCCCGTGCCGCAGCCAGTTCGCCAGCAGCTGGCTGGAAATCCGCAAGGTGGCGCGGTCCTCCATCAGCGCGACGTTGTGGATATCGGGCACCTTGGAGCAGCCGACGCCGGCGTCGATCCAGCGCACCACGTAGCCGAGGATCGACTGGCAGTTGTTGTCGACCTCTTCGCGGATCTCCTCGGGTGCCCACGCCAGCTCCTTGGCCAGCGGGATGGTCAGCAGCTGATCGATGTTGGTGCGACGTTCGCCTTCCAACTCTTTGTGCACCGCGTAGACGTCGACCTCGTGATAGTGCATGGCGTGCAAGGTCGCCGCCGTCGGCGACGGAACCCACGCGGTGGTCGCGCCGGCCTTGGGCTGGCCGATCTTCTGCTCGACCATGTCGGCCATCAGCTCCGTCATTGCCCACATGCCCTTGCCGATCTGCGCGCGGCCGGAGAACCCGGTGGCCAGGCCGATATCGACGTTCTGGTCCTCGTATGCCTGGATCCACTGGGTGCCTTTCATGGCGCCCTTGCGGATCATCGGCCCGGCTTCCATCGAGGTGTGGATCTCGTCACCGGTGCGGTCGAGGAAGCCGGTGTTGATGAAGACCACACGATCGGCTGCCGCCTTGACGCAGGCCTTGAGGTTGACGGTGGTGCGTCGTTCCTCATCCATGATCCCGACCTTGAGCGTGTTCTGCGGCAGACCGAGGACATCCTCGACCCGGCTGAACAGCTCGGCGGTGTAGGCCACCTCGTCCGGGCCGTGCATCTTCGGCTTCACGATGTAGACCGAGCCGGTTCGGCTGTTCAGCAGCGGGCCGTTGCCATCGCCTGACTTCAGCCCGTGCATGGCGATCAGGCTGGTGAACAAGGCGTCTTGGATGCCCTCGAACACCTCATCGCCGTCCGCCCCGTCCTCGGCTCCGTTCTCTTTCATCACAATCGCGTCGTTGGTCATGAGGTGACCGACGTTGCGCACGAACAGCAGGCTGCGCCCCGGAAGGGTGAGCTCGCCACCGTCCGGTGTCGTATAGGTGCGGTCCTCGTTGAGAACGCGGGTGAAGGTGCTGTCTCCCTTGGCGACCTCTTCGGTGAGGTCGCCTCTGTTCAGGCCCAGCCAGTTGCGGTAACCGAGGACCTTGTCGTCGGCGTCGACGGCAGCCACGGAGTCCTCGAAGTCCATGATCGTGGTGATCGCCGACTCGAGGACGACGTCCTTGACCCCTGCCTGGTCGGTCGAGCCGACGGGCGAATCGGGGTCAACGAGGATCTCGATGTGCAGGCCATGGTTGCGCAACAGCACCAACCACTGCGGCGATCCGAGCTCGCCGGTGTAGCCGACGAACTGCTCCGGAGCGGCCAGCCCAGTCGACAGACCGTCGCCCAACGTGATGAGTAGTTGACCTTCGTCGATCTTGATGCCGGTCGCCTTACTCCACGAGCCCGTGGCAAGGGGGGCCGCACCGTCGAGGAAGCGACGCGCATAGGCGATGACCTTATCGCCGCGCACTGGGTTGTAGCTGGTGCCCTTCTCGGCGCCGTCGTCCTCCGAGATCACATCGGTGCCGTACAGCGCGTCGTACAGCGAGCCCCATCGGGCATTGGCCGCGTTGAGGGCGAACCGCGCATTGAGGATCGGCACCACCAACTGCGGGCCAGCGGTCGCGGTGATCTCGTCGTCGACCCCGGCTGTGGTGATGGTGAAGTCTTCTGGCTCGGGCTGCAGATAACCGATCTCGGTGAGGAACTGCTTGTAGCCCTCGGGGTCGATCGGCTCGATGACGTGCTGGCGGTGGTACTTGTCGATCTGCGCTTGAAGCTCGTCTCGCCGGGCCAGCAGATCCTGATTCTGGGGGGTCAGATCGGTGACGACCTTGTCGACGCCCGCCCAGAAGCTGTCGGGGTCGATACCGGTGCCCGGCAGCGCCTCGTTGGTGATGAAGTCGTACAACACCTGAGCCACGCGCAGGTTCCCCACCGTCACGCGATCGGTCATGTTTCCTCCCTTGAGCTGTCGAACCAGCTTACCCATGCGTAACTGCGGTTATTCTCCGCGTACTGCCCTGAGCAGCAGGTCACACCGGTCGGCCAGCGTGCGCCGCAGCGGCGCGGCCTGCTCAGCAACGCTCTGCTGAGCCCGCACGTATTCGGCGCGACCGGCCGGTGTCTCGATCGCGATCGGCTCGAATCCGTAGTCGCGGAGATCATAGGGGCTGGCTCGCATGTCGACTTCACGGGCGTCGGCAGCCAGCTCCAGGCAATCCATCACCAACTCGGAGGGCACCAGCGGTCCCAGCTTGTAACACCATTTGTACAGATCCATGTTTGCGTGAATGCACGCCGGTTGCTCCGCGGCGACCTGCGCTTCTCGGGTCAGTGGTTCCGCGTTACGACCCACAGCAGGTTCGGTGAAGAACCGGTAGGCATCAAAGTGGCTGCACCGCAACGGTATTGACTCCACGACGGTGTCGGTGCCGGCCGCTCCGAGTCGCAGCGGGACCCGCCCGTGCCGCACAGCAGGGGCCTGATAGACCATCGCCCACTCGTGCAGGCCGAAGCAGTTCAGTCGCGCTGGGCGCGAGGCCGTCGCGCGCAGCAGCTTGGCGATGAACCGCACCGTGTCAGCCCGCGCCATGAGGTGTTCGCGGGTCACCATTACTCCGTGACGCCCGCGGCCGTAGCCGCTGCGGTCGAGGTAGCGCTGCGCCGAATCGCCGGCGAGTGCAACACCGAAGCCGGGATGCCAGACCCGCAATTGCCGCGGGCGCAAGCTGTAGTAGGTGAATAGAAAATCCCATACCGGATGGGATTGACCCGGCTGCCGCCGGTGCATCTGGAGGAACTGCTCGGCGCGCTCGCCGTGTGCTTTGTCACGGCGAATCCAGTCAGATTCCCCGAGCAGCACCGTGTCAGGCACGGTGCGTTCCGTCGCGCACCGTGCCGACCAGGTCCTCGACCAGATCCTCCAGCGCCACCATTGCGGAGATATTGCCCTCGGCCTCGGTGACCAGCGCCAGATGGGCATTGTTGCGGCGCAACCGCGACAGCGCTTCGGGCAAGGGCAGTGTCGCGGGCAGCCGCGGCAGGGGACGCACCACCGACAGGTCGACGACCGCGTCGGGGTCGTCGACCGAGGTGAGCACGTCCTTGATGTGCACATAGCCGACGAACTGGCCGGCCGCGTCGACCACCGGGAAGCGCGAATAGCCGGTGTCGGCCAGCGCCTGTTCGATCGCCCCGACGGTCGGACCGGCACCTTCTCGGGCCACAACCACGGCCCGAATCTCGCCAAGCGGCACCGCGACGTCGCTGACGATTCGGTTGCGGATCTGCAGCGCCCGGGTCAGCCTGCCGTGCTCCTCGGGGTCAAGCAGGCCCTCCGACAGCGATTCGGCGATCATCTCGGACAGTTCGACGGTCGAGACGGTGACATCGAGTTCGTCCTTGGGCTCGACCCGGAAAGCCCGCAGAGTGGTGTTGGCGCACCAGTTGTAGAAGGCGATGAACGGTCGCGCGACTCGGATCCACATCAAATACGCCGGCGTCAGCAGCATCGCCGCGGATTCGGGGCCGGCAATGGCGATGTTCTTCGGCACCATTTCACCGAGCAGGACGTGCAGCGTCACAACAACGCTCAAGGCTACAAAGAAGGACACCGTGTGCAGCACAGTGTCAGAGATGCCGAACAGATGGAACGGTTTCTCCAGCAGGTGAGCGACCGCGGGTTCGCCGACGCGGCCAAGCAGGATCGAGCAGATCGTGATGCCCAGCTGCGCACCGGCGAGCATCAGCGAAAGGTTCTCACCGGCCCGGATCACCGTGACCGCACTCTTCTTGCCCTGCTCAGCGAGGGCTTCGAGTCGGTCGCGGCGCGCGGATATCAGCGCGAACTCAGACGCCACGAAGAACGCGTTGGCTCCCAGAAGCAGCACGGTGAGCAATACACCGAGAAGGTCGCCCATCAGCCGTCCTCGCCATCGCCGCGTCGGCCTAGTTCGGTGAGTTCGAGGAGATCGATGCGGCGGCCGTCCATCCGCACGACGGTGGCTAGCCAGTGCACCGGATCCTCGACTGGGCCGTCAGGATCGAACGCCGTCAGCTCCACGGATTCGGTCTCTTTGGGGATGTGGCCAAGCTTTTCCAGCACCAGGCCGCCGATGGTTTCGTAATCGCCTTCGGGGGCGCGGAAGCCGGTGTGCTCGGCGACCTCGTCGATGCGCAGCAGTCCCGATACCTGCCAGCCGCGACCAGCGGCTACCACGTCAGGAGGTTCGACGTCGTGTTCGTCGCGGACGTCGCCGACGATCTCTTCGATCAGGTCCTCCATGGTGACCATGCCCGCGGTGCCGCCGTATTCGTCGACGACCAGCGCTGTCTGCAGTCCACTGGATCGGATCTGGCTCATCACGTCGTCGCCGTCGAGTGTCGACGGCACCGTCGGGACGGGCAGCGCCAGAGAGGCGAGCCGTGTGCTTGCACGTCTGCCGGGCAGCACTTCGAAGACTTGTTTGACGTGGACCATGCCGATGGTTTCGTCCAGGTCGCCCTCGACGATCGGGAAGCGCGAGTACCCGGTCTTGATTGCGGCGGTAACCAGGTCGGCAACGGTGTCGTCGACTTCCAGCGCCTCGATCTTGGACCGCGGCGTCATCAGTTCCTCGGCGGTGCGGTCGCCAAACTGCAATGAGCGGTCCACCAACACCGCGGTGACGGGGTCGAGCGCGCCGCGGCGAGCCGAAGTTCGCACCAGCGAGACCAACTCCTGAGGCGAACGCGCCGACCGCAATTCCTCCGCCGGTTCGATGCCGAGTCGGCGAAGGATCCAGTTGGCAGCGCCGTTGGTGAGCCGGATGAGCGGAGTGAACATCATCGAGAACAGCAGCTGGGGACCGGCCGTCGCTCGCGCCGTCGGAACCGGCCGGGCGACCGCGAGGTTCTTCGGCACAAGCTCGCCGAACACCATAGACAGCGAAGTGGCGATCAGGACGGCGAGAAACAACGCGAGGCCGCTGACGAGACTTTCGGGCAGGCCCAACGCGCTCAGACCAGGGTGTAGAAGCCGCGCGACGACGGGTTCCGCCAGGTAGCCGGTGGCCAGCGTGGTGATAGAGATGCCCACCTGTGCACCCGAAAGTTGAAAGGACAGTGTGCGATGCGCGCGTCGGACCAGTTCGTCGCGGCGGTGACCGCTGCGGGCGTTGGCCTCGACGGTGCTGCGCTCGAGGGCAGTCAGCGAGAACTCGGCCGCGACGAACACCGCAGTGCCCGCGGTGAGTGCCACGATCGCCAACAAGGAAAGCACCGTCAAAGCGACGCTCATCGCATCCTCGCTGGGCTATCGCCGGACCCACGGCCCGGCCGACTAGAAGAGGGCTCGGCGTCGGACTGCTCGCCCGAGGGCCGCTCGGCCCGGAAGCCGACGGCCTCCACGGGTGCCTGCGGCACTGGTGCCCTTTCGATTAGACGGCAGGATGAGAAAACTATGGTAGCCCGTCGGGCCTGATCGGCAGACTCACCAGCCGCTGGGAAGCGGGTGTCCTTCGGCGAATCCGGCCGCTGACTGCACGCCGAGGAGCACCTTTTCGTGCAGTTCGGTGATGGACGCGGCGCCGACGTAGGTGCAAGTGCTGCGCACACCAGCGGTGATGTGGTCGAGCAGGTCCTCCACGCCGCCGCGCGAGGGGTCAAGTCCCATCCTCGAGGTGGAGATGCCCTCCTCGAACAACGTCTTGCGGGCCTGGTCGAACGGGCTGTCCGCGCCGGTGCGGGCCGCCACCGCCCGCTTGCTGGCCATGCCGTAGCTCTCTTTGTACGGATTCTCGTCGCGGTCACGCATCAGGTCGCCGGGCGACTCGTACGTTCCGGCGAACCACGAGCCGATCATCACGTTGGACGCGCCCGCCGCCAACGCAAGTGCCACGTCACGGGGGTGGCGGACGCCACCATCGGCCCACACGTGGCCGCCGAGTTGCTTTGCCGCCGCGGCACATTCGACGACGGCGGAGAATTGCGGGCGGCCGACGCCGGTCATCATCCGGGTGGTGCACATGGCACCGGGCCCGACGCCGACCTTGACGATCGAGGCGCCCGCGGAGATCAGGTCGCGAGTGCCGTCGGCGGACACCACGTTGCCTGCAGCGATCGGCACCCCGAGATCGAGAGAGCACACCGACTTGATCGCGTCGAGCATCTTGAGCTGATGACCGTGCGCGGTGTCGATCACCAGCAGGTCGACACCGGCCTCGGCCAGTCCGCGGGCTTTGGCGCCGACGTCACCGTTGATGCCTACTGCCGCCGCGATGCGCAGCCGGCCCTTGTCGTCGACCGCGGGTGTGTAGATGCCGGCCCGGATCGCGCCGGTGCGGGTGAGTACACCGGCCAGCGTGCCGTCCGGTTCGGTCATCACCGCGACGTCGACCGGCGCGTGTTCGAGCAGGTCGAAGACCTTGCGGGGCTCGGTGCCAACAGGTGCGGTGACGAAGTCGGACACCGCGACGTCGCGGACCCGGGTGAAGCGGTCGACCCCAACGCAGTTGGCCTCGGTGACGAGGCCGATGGGCCGGCCTTCGAAGACGACGACCGCTGCGCCGTGGGCGCGTTTGTGAATCAGCGCCATCGCGTCCGACACCGAGTCGTCGGGCACCAGTGTGACCGGGGTGTCGACGACCAAGTCGCGGCTTTTGACGAAGTTGACCGTCGCCTGAACCACAGAGATAGGGAGATCCTGCGGCAGAACGACGATGCCGCCACGACGGGCCACCGTTTCGGCCATCCGGCGTCCGGCCACCGCGGTCATGTTGGCCACCACCACGGGGATGGTGGTGCCCGACCCGTCAGACGTCGACAGATCGACGTCGAAACGCGACTGCACGTCCGAGCGTCCCGGGACGATGAAGACGTCGTTATAGGTCAGGTCGTACGGCGGCGGATGGCCTTCGAGAAATCGCATTGCCCTCGAGTCTAGGTTTTCGGCGTCAAGCGGGAACTTCGGAGTGATCCCCACTCCACAGCGTGTGAAACTTCTGATCGCGATCGGAGTCGATGCGGGCATAGGTGTGGGCGCCGAAGAAGTCCCGGAGGCCCTGGATCAGCGCCGCAGGCAGGCGCTCGGTGCGCAACGCGTCGTAGTAGGACAGCGCCGACGAGAAGCCGGGGATCGGGATGCCGAGCTGCGTCGCGGTCGACACCACCCGTCGCCAGCTGTCGATGGCCGACTCGACAGCACTGCGGAAGTACGGCGCAGCGAGCAGTGTGGCCAGCTCGGGTTCTTCGTCGTAGGCCTCTTTGATGCGATTCAAGAACTTCGCCCTGATGATGCAGCCGCCCCGCCAGATCGTCGCGAGGTCACCAGGGGTGATGTTCCAGTCGTGCTCTGAGCTGCCGGCCTGAATCTGGTTGAACCCTTGCGCGTAGGCGACGATCTTCGACGCATAGAGCGCCTGCCGCACATCTTCGGTGAATTTCTCTGCGTCGCTGGGCTTTTCGCCGAGGTCGCCGGATGCCAAACCGGTGGTGGCCTGCCGTTGGGCGACCGAGCCCGAGAGTGCCCGCGCGAACACCGCTTCGGCGATTCCGGTGACAGGCACACCAAGGTCCAGAGCCGACTTGACGGTCCAGCGGCCGGTGCCCTTCTGCTCGGCCTCGTCGAGGATGAGGTCGACGAGCGGCTTGCCGGTCTTGGCGTCCATCTGCTGCAGCACCTCGGCGGTGATCTCGACGAGGAAGCTGTCGAGGTCGCCCTTGTTCCACTCGGTGAAAACGTCAGCGATCTGCGGTGCGGTCAGGCCGAGGCCGTCGCGCAGCAGTTGGTAGGCCTCGCCGATCAGCTGCATATCGGAGTACTCGATGCCGTTGTGCACCATCTTCACGAAATGGCCTGCGCCGTCGGGTCCGATGTGCGTGCAGCATGGGACACCGTCGACATGCGCGGAGATCTCCTCCAGCAGCGGCCCCAGCGACTCGTAGGATTCGGCGGGTCCGCCGGGCATGATCGAAGGACCGTTCAGCGCACCCTCCTCGCCACCGGAGATACCCGCGCCGACGAAGTGCAGGCCGCGCTCACGCATCGCCTTCTCGCGGCGGATGGTGTCGGTGAAAAGCGCGTTGCCGCCATCGATGATGATGTCGCCATCTTCCATCGCGTCGGCGAGCTCATTGATGACGGCGTCCGTCGGGTCACCTGCCTTGACCATGATCAGCACCCGGCGGGGTTTCTCAAGTGCGGCAAGGAATTCCGGAATGGTCTCACTGCGGACGAAGCTGCCCTCCGAGCCGTGGTCGGCCACCAGCGCGTCGGTGCGGGCGATCGAGCGGTTGTGCAACGCGACGGTGTAGCCGTGTCGCGCGAAGTTCCTAGCGATGTTGGACCCCATCACCGCCAGGCCGGTCACCCCGATCTGAGCGGTGCCGGTGGTGTCAGAAGCAGTGTTTTCAGACGGGCTCATTCGGGCGGCCTTTCATTTTTCGGTGGTGGCACAACGGCTTTGAATACGACAACGCCTACGCGGTGAACAGTCGGTGCAATTCGGTCAGCCACGGCACCGCCAGCGCGACGGTGGGCACGACGAGAACGGCGGCGGCGGCGAGGTAGGCAGTGACCGCCAGCGCCAGGCTGTTCGGGCGCCCGCCGAGGCGGCGCACCCGCAGCACCGTTGTCGGGCCGCCCGCGGCGAGGGCGCCCGATGGTGTGCGTCCGGACGCGCATGCAACCAGCGCGCGAGCCAGGGGAGTTGG
>NZ_DASSCY010000315.1:0-3902 GCF_035697385.1 Mycobacterium sp.
AACCAGCGCGCGAGCCAGGGGAGTTGGACCGGCCGCGCGAACGGCGGCGTCGTCGGCGAGCAGTTCGATCAACAGCCGAACCGCGTCGAGCGCGCTCGCGCTGCGCACGAATCGTGGGAAGGCGGCGTGCACCGCGGTGAACATCTCGAGAACCAGGTCGTGCCGGGCACGCAAGTGGGCCCGCTCGTGGGTCAAGATGGCAGCGATCTCGCTGTCCGACAATGTGTTCAGCGTGCCCTCGCTGACGACCACGCGGCTGCGGACCCCGGGCAGGCAATAGGCCAATGGCTGTTTCACATCGAGGATGCGCAAATCATGGGCCATGGTGCAGGCCGGTGGCTGCACCGAATCGTGCGACATGTCGAGTAGATCGACCATCATCCGATGGTGCGCACGCCTGCGCCGCGTCGCGATGGCCACCTGCAGGATGGCAAGAAGCAGCCGTGCCCCGATGAGCAGCGTGAGTGCGAAGACGAAGACGTAGGCGATCCACAAGGGCCAACCGAGCACCTCTATTTCACTGGTGATGGTCGCGGTCGGTCTGCCGTCAGGCCCGGGTGCGAAAAGCCGGCTGGCGATGGCGATACCGGCGGAAAAGGCCGAGAGGACGGCCGCTAGAGCAATGGACTGCCATAACACGATGGCGGCCCGCGGCGCGCGCATCGGCCACGACGCCCGCGCAAGCATTGCCGGCACCGGCCCTGACAGGAGCAGGGCCACGATGGTGAAGGCCAGCGCGGACACGCTGTAAGTCTCCCTCAGCCGGTGCCCGGATCGCCAGCGGGCGGGGTTATCCGATCCTTGCTTTCCAACTCGGTCAGCGCTCGACGCAACGCGGCCGCCTCATCGGCGCCTACCCGCTCGACGAAATGGACCAGAGCGGCCTCTCGACTGCCGAAGTCGCCGACTTGATCGAGAGCGTCGACCATCAGCCCGGCCACGAGTTCGTCGCGGCCGTGCGTCGGCGCGTATCGGTGGGCGCGGTCGTCGCGGTGTTGCACTACGAGGTTCTTCTTCGCCAGCCGCTGCAGCACGGTCATGATCGTGGTGTAGGCCAGGTCGCGTCGGGCCGAGAGCGCTTCATGCACTTGGCGCACGGTTTGGGGCTCGCGCGAGGACCAGAGGTGGTCCATCACGGCGCGCTCCAGTTCTCCTAGACGCGTCAACTTGGCCATGTTTCGTTCATCTCCTACAGGCTCGAATCCAGGGTACTACGGGGTTACTACCGTGCGTCGTATCTAGCGCAGAGGAACAACTTTGTTCCGGCGGCGGAATGTTCCGGCAGTGGTCACCGGCTCGTCGTTTCCCCTTGTGAGTCCAGTCACAGGGTCTAGCTCTGCCGCGGTGCCTGACTATAGTAAGGCTAACCTAAGTGACCCGGGAGGTGCCCATGACAGTAGTCGTCGACGATCCGCTTATCGCAGGCATGGCGATCAGGCGGACGCTGCCACTGCACGAGTCGAGCCGGCGACTGCGTGAGCTCTATCCCGAATGTCCGCGGGTGTACGGCGTCGCGGTGATGGGCGATCTGTCGCGCCGGCGGTGGTGGCCCTTGGCCGAGGCGCTGACGACCGACCGGCTGCAGGTGATGTTCGATCTCGCCGCGCAGGAGACCGACAGCCGCGCCGCGGTGGCCCAGCAGTTGGCGGCCACGCTTGCCCACGTCGTCGTTGGTCGGGTCATCCCGCTGGTCGTGCTCGAAGGGCGGGCGTGGGACACCGGCCTGGAGAACCTGTGGGTGCACGTGGACTCCGAGGGGGCGATCGACTGGGTCGGCGTGGTCGATCCCACGCTTCGTGGCTTGCCGGACGATCCCTTCTTCGGCGGTCGCTCCTGCACGCATGCGGGGGCCTCAGCGCGCCGCGGTCTCATCGCCCTGCCCAGCGAGCCGGCGTTGACCACGTGGGTGGCTCACCGCAGCCATCGCGCCCTGGACCCGCTGTTCGCAAAGCTCGCCGAAATCAGCGAAGGCGCGATGTCCGTCGCCTCGATGTGGCACATCGTCGGAGGCGCCGTCGTGAGCGCGGCGACGCAGGTGCCGCTGTTGGCCGGGTCGAGCGAGGTGACCAGCATGCGCCGTGGCCAGGCGGTGCTCGACGCGCTGGTCAACTTCGGCCTGCCGGTCCGCGGCACATCTCGGATGTCGACGGGGAAGGTCTTGCTTAATTAGGCAAGCCTTGCCTATGCTTTAGGGGCAACACAGAAGGAATCGTGTACCAACGGACCGCGCCGGAGTCGCTGAGGGCTGCAGAGACCCCCGGTCCACACGAAGGACGGGCCCCACGCCTTGTGCGTGGGGCCCGTCCGCATGTTTGGCTACTTGTCGACGGCGCCGCCGCTGTCGGCCCAGTCGCCGAACGCACCGAGGTTGTAGACCTCCTCGTACCCCAGCTCTTTGAGCGCCTGGCCGGACAGCGCCGAACGGCCGCCCGATGCGCAGTACACGATGACCGTCTTGTCCTTCGCGAAATTCTGGTCGTGGTAGGGCGATTCGGGATCGGCCCGAAACTCCAGCATGCCGCGCGGAACATGCACAGCGCCGGCGACCTTGCCGGTCTTCTCCAACTCTGGCGCGTCTCTCACGTCGACGACCAAGGTGTTGCCCTTGGCGATCAACTCCTGCGCCTGCGCCGGTGAAACTCGGGGCACCACCGCGTTGGCGGCTTCAACTAAGTCTTTTGCACTCTTGGCCATGCCCGACGATAGCCCCGGGGCCACCTCGTCTTGGGGCGAACAACTTCGGCCGTGTAAACACAACTGCGTGACGACAAACGAGCCCGCCGGCCTCGGCGAAGGATTCGACAACGAACTGGGGCTGACCTACCTCGAGATGACACCCGATGGCGGGCGCGCACGGCTGGATATCCACGACAAGCTCCTGCAACCCTGGGGCATCGTGCACGGCGGCGTGTACTGCTCGATCGTCGAGAGCCTGGCGAGCGTCTCCGCCCATGTCTGGCTGTCCGAGAACGGCGGTGGCACCGTCGTCGGTGTCAACAACAACACCGACTTCTTGCGCGCCATCTCCTCGGGCACGGTCACCGCGGTGTCCACCCCCATCCACCGGGGTCGCCGCCAGCAGCTCTGGCTCATCACCATCACCGACGACAACGATCGCATCGTCGCGCGCGGCCAGGTGCGGTTGCAGAACATCGCGGAGTAACCGGCTGCCGCGTGCGCTGCTGTTTGCGGCGCTACATGGCAATATCGCGCACTATGCGTTTAACCCCGCATGAACAGGACCGGCTGCTGATCTCCTATGCCGCCGAACTGGCTCATCGCCGACGAGGCCGCGGCCTCAAGCTCAATCACCCCGAAGCGGTCGCGGTAATCACCGATCACCTCCTCGAGGGCGCCCGCGACGGCCGCACAGTAGCGGAGCTGATGGTCAGCGGCCGCGAAGTGCTCAGCCGCGACGATGTCATGGAGGGAGTGCCGGAGATGCTCTACGACGTCCAGGTGGAGGCCACGTTCCCGGACGGAACCAAACTGGTCACCGTCCACCACCCGATCCAATGATCCCGGGTGAAATCGTCCACGGAGACGGCGACATCGCGATCAATCCCGGCGCGAAGCGACTCGAACTGGACATCGTCAACACCGGCGACCGACCCGTCCAGGTCGGCAGCCACGTGCACCTGCCCCAGGCCAACGCCGCGCTGAACTTCAACCGCGTCGCCGCCTACGGCCACCGGCTCGACATTCCGGCCGGAACAGCGGTGCGCTTCGAACCCGGTGTCAACCAACACGTTTCCCTGGTGCCGCTGAGCGGCACACGGGAAGTACACGGGCTGAGCCTGAACCCGCCCGGTCGATTGGATGCGCGATGAGCGCTCGCGCGAAGAGCAGAGGACACCAGTGACCGAGCTGACCCGCGCCAGATACGCCGCGCTGTTCGGTCC
>NZ_DASSCY010000316.1:0-20596 GCF_035697385.1 Mycobacterium sp.
GTGGGGTCGGCCCGTTACCGGGCCGACCCCACAGTGGTTGTTTGTCGGCGAAGCCGACGCTGATCGACGCTACTTGACGGTGACCGTCGCGCCTGCAGCCTCGAGCTTGGTCTTGGCTTCCTCGGCGGCCTCCTTGGCGACCTTCTCGAGCAGCGGCTTGGGGGCGCTGTCGACGAGGTCCTTGGCCTCCTTGAGGCCAAGGCCGGAGACGATCTCGCGGACGACCTTGATGACGCCGATCTTCTTCTCGCCGGCGCCCTCGAGGATGACGTCGAACTCCGACTGCTCCTCGGCGGCCTCGGCGGGTGCACCGCCGGCGGCGGGACCTGCAGCCGCGACGGCGACCGGAGCGGCGGCGGTGACCTCGAAGGTCTCCTCGAACTTCTTGACGAACTCAGAGAGCTCGAGCAGCGTCAGTTCCTTGAACGCGTCGAGCAGGTCGTCGGTGGACAGCTTGGCCATGGTGTGGTCCTTTCGGTGATTTCTTCTGGGCTATTGGGGGTTGTGATTTAAGGACGCCTCTATGCAGCTTCCTCGCTGGCCTTCTTCTCTTGCAGCGCAGCTGCGAGCCTGGCGACCTGCGACGCGGGTGCGTTGAACAGGCCCGCGGCCTTGGACAGGTTGGCCTTCATCGCACCGGCCAGCTTGGCCAGCAGCACCTCGCGCGACTCCAGGTCGGCGATCTGCTCGACCTCGGCCACGCTCAGCGGCCGGCCGTCCATATAGCCGCCCTTGATGACCAGCGCCTTGTTGTCCTTGGCGAAGGTCTTGATCGCCTTGGCGGCGTCGACGGCCTCTCCCTTGACGAACGCGATCGCGGTCGGTCCGACGAACAGCTCGTCGAGACCCTCGATGCCCGCTTCCGCCGCGGCACGCTTGACCAGCGTGTTCTTGGCGACCGTGTAGGTAGCGGAATCACCGAGTGATCGGCGCAGGTCTTTGAGGTTGGCGACGGTCAGCCCGCGGTATTCGGTGACGAGCGTCGCCGTCGCCTCCTTGAACTGCTCGGCGATGTCGGCAACCGCGGTGGCCTTTTCAGCCTTGGCCATGCATGCCTCCTCGTGGTTGGTGTTTCGGGTGCTCCCCCGAAACCGCCCCGAGAATGACGAACGCCCCGACGCAGAAAGGTCGGGGCGCGCATAAGCAGTAGCCTCGTCCTCCTGCGTGGGCCGCCCGGTAATCCCGGGACCTTCAACCGATTTCTCGGTGACCGACGGTCTTCGGTGGAACTGGCCAAGTTTAGCGTGCCGCCCCCCGATCAGCCAAAACGCGTGTGATTTCGGCGTCGTTGGTCGCGCTGAGCGTGACTCAGCACGCCGAAATCACCAAAGAACGAACATGACGACGAGCACGACGATCCGCAGCCATTGCAAGCGGTCCCAGCGCGGCACCGTGCCATCATGCGTGCACTACTCGATCTCCGACTACGGCTTGACGCTGGCGCCGGTGCCGCAAAGTCTGTGCGATTGGGGACGAAAGCACATGCAGCGCAGGCCTTCTCAAGCGTCCAGCAGAGCCGCCGCCCCGACCAGGCCGGCGTCGCCACCGAGCTCCGCCGGCAACACCCGCAGGCCGCGCAGGAAGTCCAGCCCCGCATAGGTCTCCAGCCCGTGGCGCAGCGGGTCGAACAGCAGCCTGCCTGCCTTGGCCACGCCGCCGCCGACGACAACGACGTCCAGGTCACAGACCGCCCCAACGGACGCGATCATTGCGGCCACCGCCATGCCGCCGCGATAGAACGCTCGCAGCGCCACCGGGTGCCCCGTATAGGCCGCGTCGGCCAGTTCTTTGGCGTCGGCTTCTGGCGGTGCATCCCAGCCGTTGTCGCGTGCCCACTGGGCCATCCGCGGGCCCGCTGCGACGGTCTCGACGCAGCCGTGGCCCCCGCACGTGCACAGCCCGCCGTCGGGATCGACGACGACGTGGCCGACGTGCCCGGCGTTTCCCGTGCGTCCGTCGTACGGGGCGCCGTCGAGCACCAGCCCGCCGCCGACGCCGGTCGACACCACCATGCCGAGCAGAAACTCCGCGCCGCGCCCAGCGCCCCGCCACCGCTCGCCGAGCGCCATGCACAACCCGTCGCCGCCCAACCGGACCGGCGCGCCCGCCACTTCGGAAACTCGATCGACGATCGGAAAGTCTTGCCACGCAGTGATATTGATGGGGCTGACGGTTCCTGTCGGCAGGTTGATCGGCCCCGCGGAGGCGACGCCAACGCCTCGGACCCGACCACCGGCCGCGGCGAGGGCCTCGGTGATGAGCGTGTCGGCCACCGCCCACACCGCTTCGCCGTCGCCCTCTGGCGTTGGCAACTTGGCTTGATGAACCAACGTCCCTTCGGCGTCGACGAGGCCGGCGGCGATCTTCGTGCCGCCGATGTCTAGTGCAAGTGCGACGTCCATCAATGCCTATGGGTGTTGTCGGGTTGGCGTGGATCGCCGGGATGTTCGTAGCCGGGCGCAAGTTCGACGAGCTCGGCACGCCTTGCGTCCAGCCACAGCCGGAACGCGCGGCGTTGTGCGGCGCTCCGCAGGTGCCCTGCAACTTCCGTCGTGGTGGCGAATCGCAGTGGGTTGCGGGCTCGGTACGCGGCGACATCCTCATCGGTCACGTCGACCGTGCCCGTGATGTCGACGAACAATGCACGGCCGAGTGGCTGATTCAGCGCGGCGGCTGTGATGCTGCCGATCTCCAACCGAGCCGTCATGTCCGGCAGCAGTTCCTCCTCGGAGGGTGCACCGTCGGCGCCGAGCCCACGCGAGGCCGCCTCCGTCGCCACCACACGTTCGGTCACCAACAGCTGAGTCAGCCAGCGGCGCAGCTGCCGCCCCTCACTGGTTCCCGGCCGGGGCAGCGATGAGGCCACTGCCGAATCACGCAGGCGCTGCTCACGGGCGTCGACCTCGTCCACCGACACCGGGACGCCGCCAACCATCGCCGCAACGCTCATCGCACCGTCACCTTCACCGCGGGCGAATAGATCAGCTGCCCGGCGGCCGCGACGCGAATCAGCGCCCACCATTCGCCGGGCTCCACCCACACCGGCGGCGACACGTTGAAGCTCAGCTCTCTCGTTCCGCGGCCGGGCAGCTCCGCTCCAAAAGCGCTCGGGCCCATCCACTCCCAGGTGCCCCACGGGCTGATGAGGTGCGCCTCGACAGCCAGGTCCGCGTGAGCGTCGGTGCCGACGGTGACCGCCAGTCGTGCGGACGCGCCGGCGTTGACGTCGACCGGGTCGGGTCCGCTGACCAGTCGCAGCACGTCGTGTTCTTCCGGTGCTTCGACCGACACCACGCAGACGTCCTCCACGACTTGGCGCCAGGCTGGCGGTATCGCCGCGGTGTCTCCACCGGTGACGGCGAGTTCGGCGCGAACCGGATACAACCCGGGCGGTACCGACGGCGGGACGGTCAGCACGACTTCGGTCTCCAGGTGCTCGCCGGGCGGCAGCATATACGGCAGCTCGTCCGGGTCGGCCGCCCAGCCGTCAGGGCACAGCAGTTGCACCCGCCCGTGCAGAACGGCGTCGCTGCAGTCGCTGGCCGCGGTGAGACGCAGCAGCACTTGGGAATTCGGCGTCGCATCGACGTGCTGCGGGTGCAGGTAGGCGACGGCAGGCAGGCCACCGAGCGGGGCGGGGCCACGGTTGTGCAACCAATACCTCGCGTAGAGAGGTTGCGCGGCTTCGGCATCGGGAGCAAGCACCGTGTGATCGGCCTCGAGCACCTGGGGCAGGTTGAACCGCGTCAGTACGGTGGCGATCTCGTAACCGTGCAGGCGCAGCCCGTCTGACCCTACTTGGTGAATCCGCGGCTGCTCGAGCAGATCGACGCGGGCCGCCGACGATACCCGGCGCAGCCCGCTTCGCACGACGACATCAGTTGCGGCGCCACGTGTTTCGACCAGGCGAAGCGTAACGCCATCCGACGGGTGGGTGGGCTGGCCGCTGCCGCAGGCCAACGCATTGCCTGCCGACTTCAGCGCGCCAAGAGCCACCGCACCGGCAGGCTCGATTTCCAGAAGCGATCCCCATGCGGGCAATCCACCCGCAGCCCTGGTGTTTTCGCTGACAGCGTGCAGCGGTCGCGAAAACTCGGCACTGAGGGCCGGGACGCCAACGTCTCGCCAATCACCGGCACCGGAGACCAGTGCGTAGTCAAACGTGTGAGTCCAGTGCTGCAGCTGGAAGTTGGAGCCGTCGGGAGCCGTGCGCCTCGGCGGGTCGATCCAGGTGCCGGACGGCCAGCCCGTGCACGAGCGCATGAGTGAGGTGTGCAGCGTGCCGTCGGAATCGACGGCGAAGCCCGGCATCCCGCGGTTGAGCACCGCGACGGTGAACGACTCGAAGGGCTCCAGCTCGGAAGGCACCGTCTGTTCCACGACGATCTCGGAGTCGGCGAGGTCCGTGACGACGGAGGCGACGGCGGAGTCCAGCGACGCTCCCGCGATCACCAGCACTGGCAACGCCCGCACGCCGCGCAGGTCCGCGCCGGGCACCCATTCGTCGGCCAGCGCTGCGGTCGACGGCACCCATACTCGCGCGACGCCGGTGGAGTACAGCTGCCGCTTGAGTTCCTCGGTGTATGCGGGGTCAGCCTCGGCCAGTACCGCTGCGGTGAAGGCGTTTTCGTCGGGGCCGCCCAACGCGATGCGCGCGTCGGGCAAGTTGGAATCGACGGTGAGGTCGCCGTAGCGCGGCTTATCCGCGCTGCTGCAGGTGGCGGTGACACCGGCGCGCGCGAGGGCGACCATGAGCCCACGGGCCAGCGACGCCGACACCGACTCGGTGGGAGACACCACTTCGGCAACCGACACCGCCCGCACTCCGTCGCCCACTCGCACCCTGGCCGCCGAGGACAACCCGAACCAGCCGTACGCGGGGTTGTCCAGGGTCCACGGATGGTGCGCGGCGTCGACGGCCGACTCGGCCGCGTGGCCCGATGTCGCCGACGGACCGGCTCCTGAGTTGTGCATCAACCCAAATCCGCGCCCGATCACCGCGTCGCCGACCTCGCTCACCGGAAGTGCGCCAGGCACGGGGCACGGCCATCGCAGGCGCAGCAGGCGGTCGGTGCCGGTGAATTCGTCGACGGTGGTCCGGCAGTCAACACGGGCCACTCCGCGCCACAATGTCACGGTTTGGGTGTAGCGCAACAGATCTGGAATGCGACCCCGGATGACGACCCGCTCGCCGAGCGGGCCGCGGAACGCCTGCACCTGTGCGACGCCTGCCGACGAACAGACGACCGGCCCCTTGGGCAGCAGGTGCCAAGGGCCCTCGCCGGCCTCAGGATGTGCCGGATACTCGTCGTAGACGGCCAGCTCGTTGCCGACCTTGCCGTCGGCGATCAATTCGCGGCCGGACGCGGTCTCGATCAGCGAACTCACCGCGCCGCCACGCGCGGGTTCCACCCGAAGCGAGTAATGGTCGTTGGCAATAGCGTTGCCGTCCAACGTTTCCCAACTCGTGGCGTCATCAGCGGGCAGGAGCCGGTACGACTGCCAGCCCAGCGACGGCACGTCGGAGGCCAGCCAGCTCACCGACCGTCCGCCATGCTCGACGTGGGCGGGCAGCTCGGCACCGTCGGAGTCGACCACCCGAACTCCGGCGGTGACTGGTCGATCAAGCCGAGCGGTCACGATGTCAGTACGCTTGTGCGCCAACGCATTCCACACCACGACGGGAGCGTCGACCGCACTGGACAGCAGTGCGAGCGCGTTGTCGCGAGCTGTGCGGCCGAGGTCCCACGCGTCGCGCCAGCCGGTCAGCAGGTCGAGGTACACCTGGTCGGATTCCGAGCCGGTGATCGCGTCGTGGTGTGCGCCGTATGCCAGTTGCACCCACGCCTTGGCCAGGGCTGCCTGTGGATATGTGGCACCGCCGAGCAGGCCGGCGAAGACGGCGAACCGTTCGGCGTCGAGCACCGCGTCCTCAGCGGCCCTGTTGGCCTGCTTGGTGTCGATGTAGGACACGTCCTTACCGGTGTAGATCGGGTTCATGTCGCGCGTCTGCGGCGAGGCTTCGACCCCGCGCGCGGCGAGTTCTGCGCGCACCGCGGCGAAGAACTCGCGCGGCAACGCACACACGAACTTCGGCCACGTGTAGCGCGCATTCCAGTCGCGGTGAATTTCGGTGACCCACTTGTTCGGCGGCGTGTAGTCGGTGCCGACCGGCAGAAGCACGTTGCGCGTCAAAGCGACTTTCTTCAGCGTCGCGAACAACTCATATGTCGCGGTCTCGGCCTCGGTGAGCGTCGCCGACGAGTCCATCCACCACCCCGCCGAATAGTGCGCGGGCATGTAGTGGGTCAGCAGGCCACGGCCAGACGGGGCGATCCATTCGAACTCGCTGGAAAACTGCATGCGTTGCGGATCGCCCTGGTTCTGCATCGGGCCCCACTGGTGGTGCGGGCCTCGCGCCCATGAGCTGGACGTCAGCCCGGCGTCGGCGGCCATGCCGGGGAACTGTGGATCGTGCCCGAAGGCGTCGAGCTGCCACGCGGTGGCCGGCTCGGCGCCGAGCACATCGCGTTGAAAGCCCATGCCAGCCACGAAGTTTCGGATGGTCGTCTCGGGGCTCGTCAAGTTCGTGTTCGGTTCGTTGTACGCGCCGCCCATCACCTCGATCCGGCCGTCGGCGATGAACCGGCGCAGATCGGCGCGGTCCTCGGGATGGGTGTCCCAGTACGGCTTGAGGTAGTCCACTTCGGCCAGCACGAACTTGTACTCGGGCTCGCGACGCGCCATCTCCAGATGAGCGCTGACCAGGTCGAAGCCGTTGGTCTGCCGGCACCGTCCTGGCGGGTCCTCGCTCCATGCGCTGGTGTAGGCCGCTTGGGTGTTCCACCACACCGGGTCGTAGTGGAAGTGGCTGATCATGTACATCGTCCAGCCCGGTTCGGCGACGGTGAACACGAACGGCGTCGCGTTGTCACCGACGCGCACCCGTGCGGGGCGCTGTTCGCCGACGGTCGGACGGTCGACGGCCACTGGCACCTCGACGGTCCCGGCAGCGCCGACCGCCGGCGACGGCGTGGTCAGGCCGTCACCGTCGACCGAGACCTCGGCTGCATCGCCGGTGTAGGTGACCCGCACCAGCTGCAGCGGTGAGTCCGGCGGTCCGACGAAGAGCTCCGTCGACTCCGCGGAGATGACGTGCACGCCCAGAAGACTACGGCGTCAGACGCGCGAAACGTCGACAACCAACGCGCGGTGATCCGAGACCGGCAGCCATGGCGCGTTGCATTCGTCAACGCGCAGGGCACGGTCGTCGGTGAGGATGTGGTCGAGCTGATTGCATGGTTCGTCGGCCGGGAATGTCGCCGCTGCGCCGAGAGATCGCAGTCCTGTCCAGCGGCCAGGCGTTGGTGGAGTCATGTTGAGGTCGCCCATGAGCACCCGCGGGCCGGGAAAGCCCCGGAGGTCACGAGCGAGGCTGCGAAGTTGCATCCGGTTCCAGCCGGGCACGAACGACAGGTGAGTGTTCGCGACGGTCAGCGGCCCCAGCGGCGTGTCGAGGTGGGCGATCATCGCCGCGCGCGGCTCTTCGTGCACAACCAAAACTCTCTTCGGTCCCGGCAGGTACATCGGAAACCTCATCGGGATCCGAGGCAGCCTCACGACCTGCCAGCTGTCGGCCGGATACCGCGACAGCAGGGCGATGCCGTATGCGGCGGTACCAGGCTGCTCGTCACCGGTGGCCGCCATCCACGTCGCCCCTGGCGTGCCGGAAATCGCCGCGACGAATCGGTGGCTGACCGCACCCATCGTCTCCGCGGCGACCGCGGTCAGGTCGGTCATACCGGATCGGGGTTGATCGCAGTCGACTTCCTGAAGCGCGAGCACATCGGCATCGATTTGCTTGATGGAATTGACCAGTCGATCCAGCTCAACGCTGCCGTCGTGAACACTGCGTCCGTGCAGAATGTTGAAGGTGGCCATCCGCATGGGTACTTAGTACCCACGATGACTACCCCGCCACGCAATGACGACCTTCGCGACGCGCTCAAACGCGCTGCCTCCGCGCTCAAGGCGCATGGACCTGAGTTCGCACTGGCCGGCAGTTATGCGCTGTGGGTGTACGGCGGGCCCGAACCCGTGCACGACGTCGATTTCGTGGTCGCCGAACCGGATACCGAAGCCGCGGCCCTTACGCTGGAGAAAGCCGGGTTCAGCATCGAGCGCACCCCGGAAGACTGGCTGTTCAAGGCGTGTGTCGGAGATGATTTCGTCATCGACGTGCTGCACCAGCTCAATGGAAAACCGATAGATGCGCAGGCGATTGCCTCCGCCGAGGAACTCGATGTGCTGGCCATCCGGATGCGTGTACTTTCGCCCACACACGTCATCACCGAGAAGCTGACCTCCCTGAACGAACACCACTGCGACTTCTCGGCCCTGCTTCCCGCCGTGCGCGCGGTCCGCGAGCAGGTGGACTGGGACCAGGTTCGGGCGCAGACGGCCGACAACCCTTTCGCGGTGGCATTCCTGTTTCTCACTGACCGGCTGGGCATCACCGTCTGACGGCTGCGCGGGCGATCCGCTCGGCGACGGCACCGACCGCACGCGCCACCTCGGGTGGTTCGAGAACTTCGAACTCGCAACCCGGCAGCGCGAAGTAGAACACCATTCGTTCAGGGTCATCGGCACCTGCGGTGAGGATGCAGGCTTGCGGTCCGTCCGGCTCGATTGTCACCGAGGCCGATGAGAAATGCTGTGCCACAACGTGTTCGGGTGCGTGGAATCGGACTCGCGCCACGTAGCGGTACGGGGATGCGCTGATCGATCGCCGGATGTAGCTGGCCGCGTCGGGCGAATCGCGGACGACGAACGTGCTGCCGAGCGCGCGCACATCGGCCATCCGATCCAGCCGGAGGCTGCGCCAGTCCTGGCGGTCGCGGTCGTAAGCCAGCAGGTACCAGCGCCTGCCCGTCGTCACCAGCTGGTAGGGCTCGAGCCGCCGCTCGGTGCTGTTGCCGTCGCGGTCGACGTAGCCGGCGTTGACGTGTTCATGGTCGCGACAAGCACGGGCCAGCGTCATCAGAACGTCGGGCTCCACGGGCGAATCGGAGTAGTTCGACGGCAGCGTCACCGTCGCGTCGTGCACGGCCGATACCTGCGAACGCAGCCGAGCCGGCATGACCTGGTCCAGTTTGCTCAGCGCGCGCAGCGCCGACTCCCCCACGCCGGCCACGCTGCCACCGGCGGCCAGCCGCAGGCAGACCGCCATCGCCACCGCTTCGTCGGGATCGAGCAGCAATGGCGGCAACGCCGCGCCTGCGCCGAGTTGATACCCGCCGCCGTGGCCCTTGCTGGCCTGCACCGGATAGCCGAGGTCGCGCAGCCGTTCCACGTCGCGGCGCACACTGCGACCCGTCACGCCGAGCCGCTCGGCGAGCTCCTCGCCCGTCCACACCCTCCGGGACTGCAGCAACCCGAGAAGCTGCAATACCCGACTCGTCGTTTCCGCCATGCGATCACCTTGCCGCGCTTATAGGACCGAAACTGTCCTATGCAGGTGTCAGGCTAGTCGCATGAGCCCGAAGACCACGCAATACAGCCTGATCAGCCAGCTCGCCGACCAGCTCGACTGGCACTGGACACACCAGCTGAGGCCACGACTCGACGGCCTCACCGACGACGAGTATTTCTGGCAGCCGGTGCCGGACTGCTGGACGGTGCATCCGGACGGCGGTATCGATTTCGCCTATCCGGAGCCGCAGCCCGCACCGTTCACCACGATCGCGTGGCGCCTGGCGCACGTCATCGTCGGCGTGTTCGCCATGCGCAGCCATTCCCATTTCCGCAGACCGCAAGCCAGCTACCAGACTTGGAAGTACGCAACCGACGCCGCGACCGCGCTGCGCCAGCTCGACGACGAATATGCAAAATGGCTCGACGGTGTGCGGAGCTTGTCCGAAGATGACTTGGCGCGGCCATGCGGTCCGGCCGAAGGTCCGTATGCCGACTACCCTTTCATCGCGCTGATCCTGCACATCAATCGGGAGGTCATCCACCACGGCGCCGAAATCGCTTGCATCCGAGATCTTTACGCGCACACCAACCAACAGAAGGGCAATTAACCATGGTCGGAACGCCGCTACCCGTCTCGGGCGAGCAGCAGTCCTTGGTCGAGTTCCTCCGGTTCAACCAGAACGCGTTCTTTGCGGTGGCCTATGGCCTTACCGACGACCAGGCGCGGTCCACCCCGTCTGTGAGCACACTGTCCGTCGGCGGACTCATCAAGCACGCCGCCAATGTTCAGAAGGGTTGGGTGGAGCGGGTGCAGTTTGCGCCGGATTTTCCTCCGCAGGACGAGCGCCCTATGAACGAGATCATGGCCGAGTACGCCGACCAGTACGTGATGCGTGACGACGAAACGCTTGATCAGTTGCTCGACATACTGAAAAAGCAGAACGCCGAGACTCTGCGGGTTTTCGCCGAAGCCGATCTCGACACACCGGTGCCGGTGCCGCACGACGTGCCATGGTTCCCACAGGACATCGACCAGTGGTCGGTGCGCTGGGTCGGGCTGCACCTCATCGAGGAGCTGACGCGCCATGCCGGGCACGCCGACATCATTCGCGAATCTGTCGACGGTGCAACGATGTACGAGCTGATGGCCGGTGTGGAGGGTTGGCCCGAGACGGATTGGATCAAGCCCTGGAAGCCGCGCGAAGACGCGACGAGCGGCGGCTGACCCTCGCGTAGCGCGCCGGGCTCATCCCGACCCGGCGCCGGAAGTGGCGGGCAAGGTGGCTGGCGTCGGTGAAACCCGTGCGCCGAGCCACCTCCGCCACCAGCAGGCCGCCCCGCTCCAGCAGCGTCCTCGCGGCCTCGACCCTGCGGCGCAGCACGAACTCGTGCACGGTGATCCCGGTCGTCGACTTGAACGCGCGGCTGAAGTGGTAGGGGCTCATCGGCACCGCGGCGGCCAGGTCGGCCAGGCGCAGTGGCTCGGAAAGTCGCGCCTCGACGAGGTCGCGAACCCGTTGCAGCTCTGGCTTCGTCAGGCCCGGGCCGTTGCTGGGAGCCGCGAGGCGCCCGTAGACACCCACAAGATGGGCAGCCAACGCGGTGCGCACGGAGTCGACGAACAGGCCGGTGGCCGCGCCCGACTCGAGCCCGTGCAGCAAGGCGTGCGCGAGATGAAAAACCCGGCTGTCGGCGCCAAAGTAGCTGTCGGCCAACTCGACTGAGCCGCCGTCGAGCATTTCGGCGGCCACCCGGTCGACCGATTCCGGGCTCAGCGCAACGTTGATGGTGTCGACGGTGCCATCCCAGGCGGCGCGTGTGACGACACCGGCCGGGCGGTACACCACGTCACCGCGCAGTTGCGGCACAGTGTGCGACCGGCCGCCGGTGAAGTCGACGTACCGCGTCGGCGGGGTGATCAGCACGCTGAGCAGGTGCCACGGCATATAGCCGTCCGGCTCGTTTGGTGGAAGCGATTGCCGCTCAAGGGCGATCCCGTCCCAGCCGGCGTCGTCGCTGGACACGACGATCGTGTCGTCGGTTGCCAGGCGCACCGGCTGATCGGTCAGGCCGTCGTAGAGAAAGAGCCGGCTGCTCGGCATACGCACGAATGTACTGCGATGGCGCACAGATGTACTCGCCAAATTTGCAGCGTCCGGTTGGCTTGCCCGCATGAGATACAAACTGCTGGGCCGCAGCGGGTTGCGGGTGTCCGAGGTTGCGCTGGGCGCGATGACGTTCACGGACAGGGGCATGAGCTGGGGCGCGACACCTGAGGACGCCAAGGCCATGTTCGATCTGTTCGCCGAGGCCGGTGGCACGTTCATCGACACCGCCAACATCTACGGCGACGACGTCGGCGGGCAGGAGGGCGCCTCCGAGCGGGTGCTCTCCGATCTGCTGGCCGCCGACCGGGAGCATTTCGTGGTGGCGACGAAGTACACGTCGTCCAACACCGAGGACATCTCGCGTAGCGGCAACTCGTTGAAGTCCATGCGGCAATCGGTGGACGCCAGCCTGCGCGCCCTCCGATGCGACTACATCGACCTGCTGTGGCTGCACACCTGGGACGCCACCACGCCCGTCGACGAGGTCCTGCGCGGCGCCGATCAGCTGATCACCGCGGGCAAGGTGCTGTACTTCGCGTTCTCGGACACGCCCGCATGGGTGGTCTCCTATGCCGCCGCGATGGCGGAGGCGCGCGGTTGGACACAGCCCGTCGCCATCCAGGTGGAGTACAGCCTGGCCCAGCGCACGCCGGAGCGCGACCTGCTCCCGATGGCCCAGTCCCTGGATCTCGCGGTTTTGGCGTGGTCGCCACTCGCGGGCGGCGTCCTGAGCGGCAAGTACCGTGGCGGCGCTGCCAGCGCGCAGACCCACCGCCTCGCGGATGCGGCCTTCGAGTTCTTCGAAAAGCCCGGCGGCGACACGACGGAGCAGATCGCCGACGAAGTCGTCACAATCGCGGGCGAACTCGACGTGCCGCCCGTTCAGGTCGCGCTGGCCTGGCTCCTGCAGCGGCCAGGAGTAGTGATTCCCATTCTCGGCGCCCGCAGACCCGAGCAATTGCGGCAGAACCTGGATTCGATTGAGCTGCAATTGGATTCGGAGCAGCTGCGCCGGCTCGACGAAGTAAGTGCGCCGTCGCTGGGCTTCCCACATGAGTTCCTGGCCAGCCCGAATGTGCGGCGCTTCTCCGTCTCGGGATATTTCGACCGGCTCGACAACCACCACCCATTCGGGGCAGCAACGACATAGCAACCACGTCCTCGACTTCGTCGACCCGGTAGACAGGAGAGATGCAGACCCGAAGCGGCAGAGCTGACTGCGGTCCCGTAGACCTGTTCTACGAAGACCTCGGCGACCCGCGTGACCCACCGGTGCTGCTGATCATGGGCGTCGGCGCGCAGTTGCCGATGTGGCCGGACGGATTCTGCGCGCAGCTGCTCAAGCGGGGCTATCGGGTGATCCGCTTCGACCACCGCGACACCGGTCTGTCGACGAAGTTGGGTGGCCAACGCGCCAAAGGCTCGGTCTATCCGCGAGTGTTGCGCTACGCGGTCGGAAGGACGAGCGCAGTGCCGTACACGCTTGTCGACCTGGCCGATGACGTCAAAGGCCTGCTTGACCACCTCGGCATCGACCGCGCCCACGTGGTCGGTGCGTCGATGGGCGGCATGATCGCGCAGGTGCTGGCGGGCAGCCACGCTGACCGGGTGGCGTCGCTGGGCATCATCATGTCGAGCTCGGGCAAGCCGTTGTCGGCGCTTCCGCGGTGGCGGGTGATCAAGCTGGCGTTCGGCGCGCCGGCAAAAGATGCGCCTGCCGAAGAGCGGTTGGCGTCCGAGGTTCGCAACATCTCGATCATCAATGGCCCCAACTTCCTGCCACCCGTCGCTGACCTGCGCCGCCGCGTGGAGGAGCTGCGCGCTCGCAGCGACTACCCGCAGGGCATGCTGCGGCAGTTCGACGCCATTCTCGGTACCGGCAGCCTGCTGAAATACGCGCGGAAGATCACCGCGCCGACCGTCGTGGTGCACGGCTCGCAGGATCCGATGGTTCGGCCGCGAAACGGCCGCAACCTGGCCCGCATCATCGACGGCGCACGCTATGTCGTCGTCGACGGAATGGGCCATGACCTGCCCGAACCGGTGTGGCGTCCGGTGGTCGAGGCGCTGACGGAGAACTTCGCGATAGCGGCGGGGCGCCTGTGACCCGGTCCACACGGATTCGGAGCATTACCCCAGACTTTGAGACACTGCAAACCATGAGTACCACGCCAAAGACCAAGCACCGCGAGGTGGCCAAGCTGGACCGGGTGCCGTTGCCGGTCGAGGCCGCCCGCATCGGCGCAACGGGTTGGCAGATAACCCGCACCGGCGCGCGAGTCGTCACCAAGCTCACCGGCCGCGGTTCGTTACAGCAAAAGATCATCAAGCAGATTCCGAAGACGTTCTCCGATCTGGGACCCACCTACGTCAAATTCGGCCAGATCATCGCATCCAGCCCGGGCGCGTTCGGCGAGTCGATGTCGAGGGAGTTCCGCGGTCTGCTCGACGCGGTCCCACCGGCCGATCCTGACGAAGTGCACAAGCTGTTCAAGGACGAACTCGGCGACGATCCCTCCAAGCTGTTCAAAACCTTCGAGGACAGGCCGTTCGCTTCGGCATCGATCGCGCAGGTGCACTACGCGACCCTGCATAGCGGCGAGGAGGTGGTCGTCAAGATCCAGCGGCCCGGAATCCGACGCCGCGTCGCCGCGGATCTGCAGATCCTCAAGCGCGGTGCACAACTCGTCGAGATGGCCAAGCTGGGCCGGCGGCTGTCCGCACAGGATGTCGTCGCCGACTTCGCCGACAACCTCGCCGAGGAACTCGACTTCCGGCTCGAGGCGCAGTCGATGGACGCGTGGGTCTCGCACATGCATGCTTCCCCGCTTGGTCGCAACATCCGTGTGCCGCAAGTCTATTGGGACCTGACCAGCGAGAAGGTGCTGACGATGGAGCGGGTGCAGGGCATCCGCATCGACGACGCCGCCGCCATCCGTAAGGCCGGCTTCGACGGCACCGAACTGGTGAAAGCCTTGCTGTTCAGCGTCTTTGAGGGCGGGTTGCGACATGGCCTGTTCCACGGCGACCTGCACGCAGGCAACTTGTACGTCGACCCGGACGGCAAGATCGTCTTCTTCGACTTCGGCATCATGGGCCGCATCGATCCCCGGACGCGGTGGCTGCTACGAGAACTGGTCTATGCGCTGCTGGTGAAGAAGGACCACGCCACGGCCGGCAAGATCGTCGTGATGATGGGTGCCGTCGGCACCGTCAAGCCCGAGGCGCAGGCCGCCAAGGATCTGGAGAAATTCGCCACGCCGCTGACCATGACGTCCCTTGGCGATATGTCATATGCCGAAATCGGTAAGCAGCTATCGGTTTTGGCCGAGGCCTACGACGTCAAGCTGCCGCGCGAACTCGTGCTGATCGGCAAGCAGTTCCTCTACGTCGAGCGCTACATGAAGCTGCTGGCCCCGAAGTGGCAGATGATGTCCGATCCGCAGCTGACGGGTTACTTCGCCAACTTCATGGTCGAGGTCAGCCGTGAGCACTCCGACGAGCTGGAGAGCTAGCTTGCAGGTCCGTACCGGCACCGCCCGGAGCCGCGTAGGCGGCGACATTCAATCAGAGCCCGGCGACGTCCAAATCTACTACGAGGACATGGGCGACCCGAACGACCCCGCCGTCTTACTCATCATGGGCCTCGGTGCGCAGCTTCTGTTGTGGCGCAAGGGTTTCTGCGAGAAGCTGGTCAATCAGGGCCTGCGCGTCATCCGCTACGACAACCGCGACGTTGGCCTGTCCACCAAGATCACCGGCCACCACACCGGCTCCCCGCTGCTCCCGCGGATGGTGCGCTCGTTCCTCGGTCTTCGCAGCCCCGCGGTCTACACGCTGGAAGACATGGCCGACGACGCCGCGGCACTGCTCGACCATCTGCACATCGACAAGGCACACGTCGTCGGCGGCTCGATGGGCGGAATGATCGCCCAAGTCTTCGCGGCCACGCACGCCAACCGAACCAAGAGCCTCGCGGTGATCTTCTCCAGCAACAACCAGCCCGCACTGCCGCCGCCGGGACCCAAACAGTTGACGGCCATCCTGGCGCGCCCGAAGGACTCGTCGCGAGAGGCCATCATCGAAAACGCGGTTCGGGTCAGCAAAATCATCGGCAGCCCCGGATACCCCGCGCCGGAGGATCGGATCCGCGCCGAGGCGATCGAGGGCTACGACCGCGCCTACTACCCCGCCGGCATCGCCAGGCACTTCGCGGCGATCCTCGGTAGCGGAAGCCTGCTGCGCTACGACCGGCAGATCTGTGCGCCGACGGTGGTGATCCACGGGAAGGCCGACAAGCTGATGCGGCCGTCCGGCGGCCGGGCCCTCGCCCGCGCTATCGGAGGTGCGAGGTTGGTGCTGTTCGACGGCATGGGCCATGAACTGCCCGAACCGCTGTGGGACGACATCGTCGGGGAGCTGAAGACCAACTTCGCTGAGGCTGTGTAGGCCCTGCCCCTGGGCCGTCGATTGGTTAGCGAAGGTTCCGATCGCGTAGCATTCGGTCCAGTGCATCAGCGCTTGTCAGCCGTCATCGACGACGCAGGCAATGCTTCTGAAACGCAAGAAAGGCACTACAACCTCATGGCCCCAACGCGCGATTTGAAGCCTCATTTCGAGGACGTCCAGGCCCACTACGACCTGTCCGACGAGTTCTTCCGCCTCTGGCTTGATCCCACCCAGACCTATAGCTGCGCGTACTTCGAGCGCGACGACATGACGCTGGAAGAGGCCCAGCTCGCCAAGATCGATCTGGCGCTGGGCAAGCTGGGGCTGCAGCCCGGAATGACGCTGCTCGATATCGGCTGCGGGTGGGGTTCGACGATGATGCGGGCAATCGAGAAATACGACGTCAACGTCATCGGGCTCACGCTCAGCGAGAACCAAAAGGCCCATGTCGAAACGCTTTTCGCCGAACTGGATGAAAAGGGCAGCGCACGTACCAAGCGCGTGCTGCTGCAGGGCTGGGAGCAGTTCAAAGAACCGGTCGACCGGATCGTGTCGATCGGCGCGTTCGAGCATTTCGGATTCGACCGTTATGACGACTTCTTCAAAATGGCCCACGAGGCGCTGCCAGACGACGGTGTCATGCTTCTGCACACCATCACCGCGCTGACGCTGCCTCAGATGGCTGACCGCAAGATCCCGCTGACGTTCAACGTGGCGCGATTCGTGAAGTTCATCCTCACCGAGATCTTCCCCGGCGGCCGGCTGCCGTCGATCGAGAAGGTCACGGATCATTCCGAAAAGGCCGGGTTCACGCTGACCCGTCGCCAATCGCTGCAGCTGCATTACGCGCGGACGCTGGACACCTGGGCCGAAGCGCTCGAGGCGCACAAGGACGAGGCCATCGCCGTGCAGAGCCAAGAGGTCTACGACCGGTACATGCACTACCTCACCGGCTGCGCGAAAGGCTTCCGCGACGGATACATCGACGTCAACCAGTTCACGCTTGCCAAATAGACGTTACGCGGATCCCCAAGTGACGGGGCCGTAGCATGCCTCGGATGGCCGACCTGACTCCTCATTTCGAGGACGTGCAGTCGCACTACGACCTGTCGGACGACTTCTACCGGTTGTTCCTCGATGCGACGCAGACCTACAGCTGCGCGTACTTCGAGCGCGACGACATGACGCTGGAAGAGGCGCAGCTCGCCAAGATCGATCTTTCGCTGGGCAAGCTGGGCCTGCAACCAGGGATGACGCTGCTCGACATCGGCTGCGGGTGGGGCGCGACGATGAAGCGGGCCGTCGAGAAATACGACGTCAACGTCATTGGGCTGACGCTCAGCGAGAACCAGAAAGCCCACGTGGAGAAGGTTTTCGCCGGAATGGATGGCCCGCGCTCCACGCGCGTGCTGCTGCAGGGCTGGGAACAGTTCGACGAGCCCGTCGATCGCATCGTCTCTATCGGCGCCTTCGAACACTTCGGCGTCGACCGCCACGAGGGCTTCTTCGAGATGGCCGGTGCGGTGCTGCCGCAGGACGGCGTCATGCTCCTGCACACCATCACCAGGCTGACGCTGGCCGAACTCAAGGAACAAGCCATACCGCTGACGATGGATGCCGCGCGGTTCGCCAGCTTCATTTCGAAGGAGATCTTTCCCGGCGGACACCTGCCGACGATCGAAGCGGTGCAGACGCAGGCCGCCGACGCCGGCTTGACGGTTACCCGGACCCAGTCTCTGCAGATGCACTACGCGCGGACGCTCGACATCTGGGCCCAGGCGCTACAGGCGCGCCGGGATGAGGCGATCGCCGTCCAATCCGAAGATGTCTACGCGCGGTATATGAAGTACCTGACCGGCTGCGCGGACATGTTCAGGAACCGCTACATCGACGTCAACCAGTTCACGCTGGCCAAGTAGCGCAGCTAGGCAAATTGGAGTCGACGACAGGCGAAACGCTAGGGTGTACCGCTAGTTCGCCCGTCAAGAGCCGGCAACAAGTTAGGGTGCGCGTACGGCGTCACGAGGAAAGGCCAACCAGGGGAAACATGTCTGACAACTCAACCGGCACGAAGGATATGCGGCCTCACTTCGAGGACATCCAGGCCCACTACGACCTGTCGGACGACTTCTTCGGCGTGTTCCAGGACCCGACACGCAAGTACAGCTGCGCGTACTTCACCGGGCCCGATGTCACGTTGTCCGAGGCACAGGTCGCCAACGTCGACCAGCACCTGGACAGGCTCGACCTCAAGCCCGGCATGACGCTGCTCGAGGTCGGCTGCGGCTGGGGCCTGACGCTGCAACGCGCGATGGAGAAGTACGACGTCAACGTCATCGGCCTGACGCTGAGCAAGAACCAGCAGGCGTACTGCAACCAGCTGCTGAAGAACGCCAACAGCGACCGCACTTTTGACGTACGGCTGGAGGGCTGGGAGCAATTCCACAGCCCGGTCGACCGGATCGTGTCCATCGAGGCCTTCGAGCATTTCGGCTTCGAGCGCTACGACGACTACTTCAAGACCTGCTTCGACATCATGCCCGACGACGGCCGGATGACCATCCAGAGCAGCGTCGGCTTCCACCCGTACGACCTCGCCGAGCGCGGCAAGAAGCTGACCTTTGACCTGGCACGTTTCGTGAAGTTCATCATCACCGAAATCTTCCCCGGCGGCCGGATCCCGACCACCAAGATGATGGTCGAGCACGGCGAAAAGGCCGGGTTCGTTGTTCCGGAAGTGATGTCGCTGCGTAACCACTACATCAAGACGTTGGGCATCTGGGCAGGCAGGCTCGAAGCCAACAAGGATGCGGCCATCGCCGCCACCGATGAGGAGAACTACCACCGCTACATGCGGTATCTGACGGGCGCGCAGTACTACTTCATCGACGAGAGCATCGATGTCAGCCTGGTGACCTACCTCAAGCCGGGCGCGGCCGCGTAGCTTGCCCGGCATCGCCAAACTCCACAGCAAACCTCCGGCTGTACGCGTGTGTGGGGGATTTTCGGTTTGATATCTGCTTAGCTGTGGCGCAGGACAAGTGGGACCTCAGGGGGTTGGGGCAAGGTGTCGGACAGAGCAGTCATCTCGGAGAAGATGCGCAAGAACTTCAAGAATATCCACGCGCACTATGACCTCTCCGACGATTTCTTCGGGTTGTTCCAAGATCCCAGCCGCATCTACAGCTGCGCGTACTTCGAGCCCGAAGACCTGACCCTGCAAGAGGCTCAGCTTGCGAAGGTTGACCTGCACTTGGACCGGCTGGACTTGAAGCCGGGAATGACCCTGTTGGACATCGGATGTGGCTGGGGCGCGCCGATGAAGCGGGCAATCGAGCGGCACGACGTCAACGTGGTCGGATTGACGTTGAGCAGAAATCAGCACGCAGCCAGTCAGCGGTTGCTCGACGATCTCGACACCGATCGCAGTCGGCGAGTGCTGCTGCGCGGTTGGGAGGAGTTCGACGAACCTGTCGACCGCATTCTGTCTATCGAGGCGTTCGAGCACTTCGGGTTCGAGCGCTACGACGACTTTTTCAAGAACTGCTTCGCCATCATGCCCGACGACGGCCGGATGACCATCCAGAGCAACGTCTGCTATCACCCCGAGGAGTTCCTGGCGCGCGGGATACCCCTGTCTTTCTCGGTATTGCGGTTCATCAAGTTCATGGTCACCGAGATCTTTCCCGGTGCTCGCCTCCCGATGGCACAGATGATGAGGGACCACGGCGAGGCGGCCGGCTTCATTGTCGATGAACCGATGTCGCTGCGCTCGCACTACGTCAAGACCCTGACCTTGTGGGGCGACGCGCTAGAGGCCAACAGGGCGGCGGCGATCGAGATCCAATCCGAAGAGGTCTACGACAATTACATGAAGTACCTGCGCGGCTGCGCCGAGAAGTTCGCCGGCGAATACATCGATGTTCACCTGGTGACTTACCTGAAGCCGGGCGCCGCAGCATAGCGTCGGGCGCAGGCTCAGTCGTCACAGAAGCCACAGGAACCTCTCGGCTAGGCGACTAAGGAAGTGCCCGCCTCACGGCGACAACGCGGCTGTCGCTCGAAAGTCGCTGCGGGGCGGGCAAATAGCGGTCCGTTGGATGCGGTGGCGGATGTGGCGGGGCGGCAGGACGCTACGAATTTTCGACTCGGCTTAGCGGTGCCTAGGCCGCAGCCTTCTCGTTGTCCGCGTCCTGGTTGTCGGCCTTCTTGTCGTCGTCCGCGTCCTTGTCGGCGTCGGCCTTCTCGTCGTCGGCGTTCTCATCCTTCTCGCCGCCGGCCTCGGTGTCCTTTTCGTCGTCAGCCTTGGCCGGTGTTTCGTCGTCCAGCGTGCCGTCGTCCTCGGTCACCTCTGAGGTCTCTGCGGGATCGGTGTTCTTTTCGTCCTCCGGCTTGGTCACGGCCGGCCCGTCCACCGGTGTCGTCTCCTCCTCGGCCTCAGACTCGACCGCCTCGCGCACCAGCGCAAGGGTCGGTGCCTTCGTCGTCTCCTCGCCGGTATCAGACGACTTGGCCAGCGGCGTGGCCGCATCCTCGGTCTCGATCGGCGCCGAGGCGGCGAGTGT
>NZ_DASSCY010000317.1:0-65643 GCF_035697385.1 Mycobacterium sp.
GGTGTCACGGAATGCTGCGATTCCATGGCTGCGTACGACGATGAGGTCATCTCGAACATGCGTTGAGACGCCGAAGGTCCGCGGGACGTACCGATACCGGGTACATCGACCAACGGCTGCGCTGAAGGCTCCGCACTAGGGGTGCTCGGCGGTGCGCCTGGCGAATAACCAACTTACCGGGCGACGTAGGGCGACATTATCGGTGCGTCGTCGGCTGTAGGTTCCGATCGTCTCGGATGTCGGTCGCTACACCACCGGCTCGCAGCTGCCGATGGACATGGGCACCATGAACCGCTGACACCGGGCTGCACCGTCGCCGGATGGGTCAGAGACCGTCCGGGTCGATGTCGACGGCTACTCGACGGTGCGAATCCTCTTGTGTGACAACGTGCTCGCCGCAGCGGGGCATGACCGGCGAAGTGGGGCCGCGCCGCCTTCACTCAGCCGACCGTCCTCGAAGCTGGTGACTGCCGATGGATATCGCGGCACCACACGTCGGCTTGTTGCTGGGACAAAAGTGTCTTGTGACAGATGTGTCGAATAGTTTACACTATGGTATGGTGCCGACGCCTTGGCGGTGGTGCTTGCTGTGATGTTTGTTGGGGCTGAGCTTCAGCAGGGGCGCTGAACGCTCAGCACATCAGATTGTCATCGATCACGTGATCGATGACCTACTTCAGGTCTTCAAAGCAGCCCCATGATCGTCCGCACGGCGATCGCAACGAAGGGAGGCTCAGGTGTGAATCGGGCGGACGAAAGTCTCTTGGCCTGGGCTTTGGCGAATTCGGCGAGACGTTTTCTCGACCCGACCGCTTATTCGTGGCTGTGTGCGAAAATCGGTGCGGGCGAGCAAGAAAGCGCCATTCTGGATCTGCTTCGCTGGCATGCCGCGAGCAGGGCAGAGTTGCCCGCTGACGTCGCTGATCGGCTGCACGATTGGCTGAGGGGTTATGTCGGAAGTGACCGCGAGCCGGCGCTTCGACGCCTTGTCGAGCAGGTTCAGGTATCGTCGCGCAATGAAAGTGCGGTGGTCGCCGCCAAACCGCCACAACGGCTGATCGCCAGACGGAGCCCGGCGACGTACCTGAGGCTGCATGCGCAACAGCGGCGGGGGTAACCTGCGCGGCCGTAAATTGAGGCGGCACGTTCTCAGCGAGTGCTTCGAACCGGCAGCCAGGCTGCACAAGGTGTTTCGCGCGTCAGGCGAACTAGAATCAGCACGTTCGACTACCGCGCAGAACGTGAAATAGTCTGTTGGGCAACATCCGTCATGATACTGCCTGACGGCGGCATACCGCCGGATTGCGAGCGCGATGGGTCAGATCTGCGCCGGGGTGCCCTTTGTTCTGCGGGTCCCCGGGCGTCTCAACGCTGCTGGCTCGATCAGTCCGAAACCCCGAACTTCAGTCATCCCAACGGATTCGACATCGAACTCGGGTAGTACGGCCAATACAGCGGCGAGTTGTGGGCCGACCAAGATGTGGTTGGGCTGAGCGACCTGGGTAAGGCGACTTGCCAGGTTCACCGTGTCGCCGTAAATGTCGCCACCATGGGTGATGACGGGGCCGTATTCTAGGCCGACGCGGATGCCGGGGATATTCCGTCGACGGACGTTCTCGACGAAGTGCAGCGCGATGTCGGCGGCGGCGCGAGGTGCGTCGGCGACGAACAGGACTTCGTCGCCCAATGATTTGATCAGGCGTCCACCATGGGCGGTGATCACATTGCCCGAGCGCTCCTCGAATCGACTCACAAGGGCGGTGAGTTCGCCGTCCGACAACTGCCTGCTTAGCCGGGTGAAGTCAACGAGATCGGCGAACCCGATCGTAGTCGTTGTCCTCTCCGACCCGGGTCGCAGCCGATGGAGCTCCGCTGCGACCTGCCGCCGCCAGCTGTAGGTCAGCAATGCTTCTAGGTCGGACAGCGAACGTCCAGCCACTTGCGCGGCATCGCCAGCTTCACTGAGTTGTCGCCCGACTGATTGAGTGAGCGGCTCAAGCAAGGTTTCCGAATATGATCGAGCCATTCGGGCAGAAGTTCGCCCGAACAGTCTGGTGAGCTGGAGCACCTGGGTCTCGTCAAGGAGACCGTCGGAAATAAGGCCCAGCAACACAATTAGTGCATCACCATCAGTTCTGGTGAACTCAGGTTCATCGTCAGGGACGTTGGCGAATCCGAGCGCTCGCCAGAATTTTCGCGCCCGAAACATCGGTACTCCTGCCGCTTCGGCGATCTCGCGGCTGGTGAATTGGCGAGGAGCTCCCAGAACCTGCTCGATCAGTCCATCGATGTACTCGCTGCGGCTATCGTTGTCCTCCAATGGCTCCATCTCGTCGGGTCTTACGCCTGGCGCCGGTTATGATTCCGTGCCGGACATCACCCACCCGCTAGCACCTCGCTCACCTTCCACGGCAGGGGCCTCGGCGGCATCTCGAAATCGACCACCCAGGAGTCCGGGTGCTTGGCTTCCGGAGTCGCCGCGAACGACAGATGAGTGTGCAGGATCTTCCACTTGCCTTCGATCTTCTGCACGACGTCGGTCTGGCGCATTTTCCAGAAGAAGTGCTTTCCGTCGTCGAGGGTGCCTTCGTAGGTTTGGTGCATGTAGACGAAGCCGACGTCTTCCTTGGCGAAGATCCGCATGTTGATCAGCCCAAGTTCACCGACGAACTGTGGCCCGATGTAGTTGAACCAGTTCCGCACGTCGGCACCGTAGTAGTGACCCGGCGCCAGGATGTCGATGAAGCTCACGTCTGGATGCTCGATGTAATACTCCAGCGGGGCGTCGGGGTCGTTGAGGAACTCGTTGTTGTAGTTCGCTTCAACGGCCTTCTCCATGGCGGCGATCTCGCTCACCGCTTCGGCGTCGCTGCCGAAAAGCGCAACGGGTTCGGCGAAGTCGGGCTTACCTTTTGTCGAGCTCATGAGTGTTTTCCTCCTAGTGTGGGATGGTGATTGGACTTCAGAGCTGCAGTACTGTGCCAACGGCGTTGGCGAGGGTATCGGTGGCATCAACGCCCGATGACATGCTGCGCCAGGCCACGTAGTTGTCGGGGCGAACGAGAATCGCTCCGTCGTCCGCGATTTCGCGGACTTTTGTCCACTGGCCGTCGATGTCGCGGTAGTCCTCGCCGATTGCCGCGACGGCGATCTCGATGCCGAATTTCTCGGCGGCGTTGGCTGCGGCGGCGGCCCAGGATTGGCCCTCCGGGCCGGTGATGAGAACAAATCTGCCGTCGTTGCTGGTCAGGTCATGCGTGGAGATTCGGGCTCGGTCAGACTCGACCCAGGCGTGCGGCAGCCGGTGGCCGGGCCGTGTGGTCGGGTAGTAGATCGATCCCATCGGGTCGGTCGGCGGTGGTGATGATCCGTCCGGCACCAGCGCTCCGGTCGGGTAGGAGTAGCCGAGTTCCAGGTCGTGCGCCTGGAATTCGGTGCGCTGCGACTTGACGACTTCCTCGAATCGGGCGCGGCGGGCGGCGCCCATCGGAGTATCGGAGAAGAACACCTCGAAGACGGCACGATGCATCGCCGGCGGGACTGGAATCGGCAGCATGCCCATGCCTGCGTCGACGACGAAGTGGTTCTGCATTGTGAACAACGCCCAGTCCACGATTCGCATACCGACCGGCTGTCGTTCGACGCCGTAGGTGTCCAGCAAGCTTGGATCGGCCTGCCCCTTGAGGACGGCGGCGAGCTTCCAGGCAAGATTGTGCGCGTCCTGCAGACAGGTATTCAATCCCAGCCCGGTCGTCGGCGGGTGGCGGTGCACGGAATCCCCGACAAGGAAAACCCTTCCGTCAGAATACTTGTCGGCAACCGTGCCCTGTATTGACCAGTGGCTGATCCTGATGATGTCGATCGGGACATCGCCGACAGCGAGCAACTCCCGGATCTTGGAAAGAATTGCCGCTTCATCGAGATCGGAATCGTCGGTCGGCAGGAACGCGAAGTGGAACGCCCATTCCTCGGAGTGCTTGCCCCACGTCGGGCCCATCGGAACCATGTTCCCGCCCGAAGGATAGGAACCTGCCTCGGGATTGAGGAAGTGAGCGATGAGGACGTCGTCGTCCCACCATTCGGAGAAGTCGGCGGAGATGTGGGCGCTGACGATGTCGAGAAGATCGGTGGCGCCGACCATTGTCGCGCCGATCATCTGGCCGATGGTTTTCCCGCCGTCGGCGCCGACGAGGTAATCGGCTGTGACGGTGAAGCTCTTCCCGGTCGCCCGGTCGACGATGGTCGCGTTCACCGCATCGTCGGTCTGGGACATCTCGGCTAGTTCGTGGTTGAACAGAACCTTGCCCGCGCCGCGTTCTTCGGCATGTCGGCGCATGATGGGCTCGAGTCGCAATTGCGGATAGTTCGTCGATGGGCAGGGGCTGTCGCGTTCGTAGCACTCGGCGAGGGCGCCCCCGCCGAAGCAGTCCATCTTGTGGAATGTCTTAGCCTGCAGCGGACCGTCGCCGGCCAGCGTGGTCTGCCACACCACCGAGGACATGTTCGCCATTGGCGTCCCGACCGCGTAGACGTCATCGGCGATCCCGAACTGGCGGAATAGTTCCATCGCCCGCTGGTTGAGGTAGTGCGCCTTCGGCAGTATCGATGTGCCCTCGTGGCGCTCGACCAGCAGATGGTCGATTCCGAACGTGGACAGCATGATCGAGGTCATCATGCCCGACGCGCCGCCACCGATGATGAGCACCGGAACCCGGATGTCTGTCATGTGTGTTCTCCTCGTTGGACTGTGTCAGGAAGGCGATGGGGCTAGGCGCACGGAGATCTGTTCGAAGACGTCCAGTGCAGCGGGATTTCGGACGGCGCCGTCGGAGACGACAGTGTTTCGTGGTGCACCGAGTAGCAGCCGCTTCACCGGCACCTCGAGCTTCTTACCCGTGAAGTTGTAGGGCACTTCGGGAATCGCGATGATCTCATCGGGAGTGTGCCGTGGCGAAAGTCGTTGGCGGAGCTTGTTGACGATGCGCAACCGCAGCGCGTCATCGAGGTTCGATTCCGGCTGCAGTTGGACGAACAGGATCAGCGCACCGGTTCCTCCCGACGGGTCGTCGAGGTGGACGACGAGGCTGTCCTGGATCTCGGCGATGTCCTGCAGTGCGGAGTAGAACTCGCTGGTACCCAATCGGATTCCGCCGCGATTGAGGGTGCCGTCGGAGCGACCGCTGATCGTGCAGCCGCCGCGGGTATTGAAGGTGACCCAGTCGCCGTGCCGCCATTGACCCGGGTACTGCTCGAAGTACGCAGCGCGGTATTTGACTCCGTCGGGGTCGTTCCAGAACTGCACGGGCATGGATGGCATCGGCGCCGAGATCACGAGTTCTCCGACCTGGTCGACGATCGGGTTACCCTCGGCGTCAAGCGCCCTGGCAAGCACTCCGAGTGCGGGGGCGGTGATCTCGCCGGCGCGTACCGGAAGCAACGGAGTTCCGCCGACGAACGAGGTGCACACGTCCGTGCCGCCGCTGGTGGACTGCAGATAGATGTCCCGGCCTACGGCGTCGTACACCCACCGAAATCCCTCTGCGGGCAGTGGCGAACCCGTTGAGACCATGCCGCGCAAACGTGTCAGATCGAAGGTGTCCTTCGGGTGCAGGCCTGCCTTGCGGCATCCCATCAGGAAGGCGGCGCCGGCACCGAATACCGTCACGCCAGCCTTCTCAACGATCCGCCACAACTCATCGGCTTGCGGATGTACGGGGTCGCCGTCGAACAAGACGATCGCCGAACCCAACAGCAGCGCGGATACCTGGATGTTCCACATGACCCAGGTGGTGGTGCAGTACACGAAGTACGTGTCCTCCGGGCCTAGATCCGAGTGCAAGCCCAGTGCCTTCTGTAACTCCAGCCCAATGCCGCCATGTGAGTGCACGATCGCCTTTGGCAGACCTGTGGTCCCAGATGAGAACAGCACCCAGAGCGGCTGATCGAACGGCACTCGCTCGTACTGCTGAGCCGCCGTTTCGTCGAGCAGCTCGTCCCAGCTGATTCCAGCGGAGACCGATTCTGCGAGGTAGGGGACCGCTACTGTCGCCGCGAGGGTCGGCAATCCAGCCCGGATGGCCGCGAGTTCCTCGGTGCGGTCGACGATCTTGCTTCCATAGCGATAGCCGTCGATCGCGATGAGAACCTTGGGTTCCAGTTGCTGAATGCGGTCAAGGACACTGCGGACGCCCAGTTCCGGTGCGCAGACAGCCCAGATCGCGCCGATGCTGGTGGTGGCGAGCATCGCGATCAGCGCCTCGGGGATGTTGGGCAGGTAGGCGACAACTCGGTCGCCGGGTCCGACGCCGAGGCGACGCAGCCCGGCGGCGGCCCGTGCCACCTGGTCTTTGAGCTGCCCGCGGGTCAGCACCACCGTTTCGCGAGTCTGAGACAGGGCGGTGACCACGGTCTGGTCGTCGCTTCCCCGCAACATGTTTTCGGCGTAGTTGAGGCGCACATCCGGGAACCATTGCGCCCCCGGCATCGACTCGTCGGCCACGACCCGTGCGGGGTCACCGTCGGCGAGAACCTCGAAGTAGTCCCAGATCGAGCTCCAGAATGCAGACAGATCTTGCGTTGACCACCGCCAAAGTTCCTGGTACCCAGCGAAATTAAAGCCGCGTCGACCAAGCCAACTCATGTACCGGGACATCCGGCAGGTCGAGAGTGTCTGCGCCGACGGCGTCCACAACACCTCGCCGTCATTGACCAGCGACGTACCGGTGGTCACTGCTGTACCTCTCCGGCAACCATGCGATGCTGCATGGTTCCGATGCCCTCGATGAACGTGGTCAGCTCTTCTCCGCCCTGGAGGTAGCGCTGGGGCGTGCGTGCGAAGCCGACCCCCGCCGGGGTGCCTGTGAAGATGAGATCGCCGGGCAGGAGCGGCAGGATGCCAGACAGATACGAAACCAGTGTCGGCACCGGGAAGATCAGGTCTCCCGTACGCGCATCCTGCACCTGCTCGTCGCCTATTGAGCAGCCGATCTCGAGATTGTCGGGATCGGCGAACTCGTCGGGGGTCACCAGTGCAGGGCCCATAGGTGCGAAGCCCGGGTAGGACTTGGCAAGACTGAACTGTTGCGGGGCAGGGGGCTTGACCTGCAGGTTGCGCTCGGACAGGTCCTGGCCCACTGTCAGTCCGGCGACGTAGTCCCAGCCGTCTGCCTCAGACACGTTTTCGGCACGCCGACCGATGACCGCCACCAATTCCGCCTCCCAGTCCACCGCACCTGGCGGCATCACGATGTCGCCGTAGGGTCCGGTGATCGAGGATGCAAACTTGGTGAACACCATTGGTGTGTCCGGGAGTTCGAGATTTGTCTCCCCGGCGTGCCCGCGATAGTTCAGGCCGATCGCGAAGATCTGTCGTGGGTTTCCCACCGGTGCGGCGAGGTCCGTCGGCTCGAAGGCCACGCCGTCAACGTGGCCCAAGCCGCCGGCCCAGCGCCGGAAATCGTCCCATTGGTCGAGGGCGGCCTGAAAGCTGGAAGAGAACACGCCCTTACTTGCGCGTTCGACATCGACTGCCCGCCCGTCTCTTTCGAGGGCGAGCCGGCCACCGAGATTAAGCAGTCGCATTTCGTGAACTCTCAGGACTCAGGTGTACAGCAGCTCGAACGGGTTGACCTGCGGACTCGTCGCCGCCCACGCCCGGGTCTTGAGTTCGGACTCCGGCGTGCCCGACCTGAACGCCGCCGCCAGTTCGGCCGCATCGAAGCTGGGACCGATGGGGTCGGCGGCGTACTCCGGCCCTTGCATGTACGCGGTGGCGTCATCCGGTGTGGCGAAATTGTCGATCTGCAGCTCGACCATGTTTCCGTCGGGGTCGCGGTAGTAAAGAGAAGTCGTGACACCGTGCTGGACCGGGATTCGCGGTTCTATGCCGTCAGACTTGAGTTCTAGGTATTTGTCGATGAGGTCGCCCAGCGTCGCGTACGTGAACGCCGAATGCGCCAAGCCGACGGTCATTGGTGTGCGTTCGGTCAGCAAGTCGCCCGGTGGACCGAACAGTGCCAACCGGTGATGCTCCTCGTCGAAAGTCAGGAAGCACATCACCGGGTTCTCGTAGACAGCATGTGCTCCAAGCACTTTCATGTACCACTCGCGCATCACCGGCAGTTGCTTGGTCTGAAGCACAAAATGTGCGAGGTGCGGGCGAGCCTTCATGGTCTTCTCCACTGTCGCGGGCCTTTGCCGGATACACCACCGGAAGCCGCAGGCTGCCGGGCGTGTGTAGGCTCACAGTAGAACTGCATTGATTTGTAGTCAATGACCCCAAGTCGAGAATTCTGGCGATTGATGGACCATAATCGTGTTGAAGTCCAGGCAATGCACTGGAGCCAGAGAGGCCGCGAGTGGACATGAAGACGGAACTGCCGCCTCGGAAAGCCCAGGCGGAGGAGACCCGTCGGCGGATCCTTGCGGTGGCAGTCGAAGCATTCTCGGCCCAGCATTTTGACGAGGTCGCTGTTGGCGACATCGCCGCGTCGGCGGGTGTCGCCCATGGACTGCTCTTCCACTACTTCAAGAACAAGCGCGGCCTTTATCTCGCAGCGATGGAGGAAGCCGCCACAGAATTCGAAGCCGCGCACCAGGTCGACCCCGACTTGCCGCCGGGTGTCCAAATGCGGCAGAGGTATTACGCCCAGTTCGCATATTTGGCGAAGCATCGTGGCTTGGCCACCCGGCTGGTGCTGGGCGGCCGGGGCGCGGATCCGGAAGCATGGGAGCTCTTCGAGGAACACCGGTGGCGCGAGATCGACCGTGGCTGCGCAGCTCTCGGGCTGGATCCGCAAAACCTGGCGCTTCGAATGATGCTCCGTTCGGCAACGGCGGTCTCCGATGCAGTAGCCGCGTTCTGGCACCAGAATGGTCAACCCTTCGACGTCACGGCGCTGACAGATGTCCTTTTCGCACAGACCATCGCGGCATTACGCGGTGCCGCCAAGCTAGATCCGTCGATCGAAGGCGCGGTCGAGCGCGCGATCGACCAGTTGCACCAGGGAGTCGACCAGACCGACTGACGCGCGGCCAACTGCCGAACGTCGATTGGCTGCTCGGCCACGACGCAGCGAAT
This sequence comes from Mycobacterium sp., assembly GCF_035697385.1. Taxonomy (GTDB): domain Bacteria; phylum Actinomycetota; class Actinomycetes; order Mycobacteriales; family Mycobacteriaceae; genus Mycobacterium. The sequence goes on from NZ_DASSCY010000317.1 coordinate 9,080, forward strand.
CTTCAGTCCCCACGCGGCACGTCTGCGAGTCGCGGGCCGCAATTCATCGACTTCAAGTCATTGACAATAAGTCAAAGCAAACTACGATGTGACATGGGCCACCTGCTCACTGCTATGTCGGGGTACGCATTCAGTGCAGCCACGGCCTGGGTTCGCCTAGATGTCCCTACAGGGGAGGCAGCAATGGGAGCGCTCGCTACCGACAGCGCCGTCCTTCGGCGTGCTTTTGCACACGTCCCTTCCGCCGTCGTAGCGATTTGTGTCGACACGGGTACCGGGCGCATCGACGAACTGCATTGCTCGGATGATCCCGACGCTGCGATAGATCCGATCGTTTTCCACCCCAGCGGGTTTCGCAGATTGGTGACCTCGTGAGCCGCGTGGAGGCGGCGATCGCCTCATTGCAGGCCGGGCGGCCGGTTCTGGTCGCCGACGACGCCCACCGGGAAAACGAGGGCGACGTCATCCTCGCCGCCCACCACGTCACGACCGAATGGATCGCCTGGACGGTCCGGCGCACGTCCGGGCTCTTGTGCGCCCCGATGACAGGTGCGCGCGCCGACCGGCTCGCCCTGCCGGCAATGGTGTTGGACAACCAGGATCCGAAGCAGACGGCCTACACCGTGACAGTCGACGCTGCGCACGGAGTCAGCACTGGCATCAGTGCCGCCGACCGTGCCACCACTCTGCGAGTGCTGGCGGATCCCTCGGCCGTCGCGCGCGATCTGATCCGTCCCGGGCACATCTTGCCCCTGCGTGCCCGGCCCGGGGGAGTTCTTGAGCGTCCGGGCCACACTGAGGCCGCGGTCGATCTCTGCGAGCTTGCGGGCCTGCCGCCGGTTGGCGTGATTGCTGAGCTCGTCGCCGACGACGGCTCGATGTTGCGGATGCCGGGGATCGAAAGCCTTGGTGCCCGATACGACCTGGCCATCCTGACTGTCGCCGAACTCATCCGCTATCGCGAATTGCATTCTGGTTCGACGGAGGCCACACCTCCCAGGGTCACCCGCGTCGTCGAGACGACGATGCCCACACGGTTCGGCACGTTCCGCGCCGTGGGTTACCGCGACCGGCTGACCGGTGCGGAGATCGTCGCACTGATCTCCGGCGAACTGGGCGACGGAGTGCTGGTGCGAGTGCACTCCGAGTGCCTGACGGGTGAATCGTTTGGCTCGCAACGCTGCGAGTGCGGACCGCAGCTCGACGCTGCTTTGCGGCGGCTTGCAGGCGATGGCGGCGTGCTGGTTTATCTACGTGGGCATGAGGGCCGCGGCATAGGCCTGCTCAAGAAGCTCGCGGCATATCGACTTCAGGATGGCGGCCTGGACACCGTGCAAGCCAACCTCGCGCTCGACGAACCCGCCGATGGTCGTGAATATGGCGGCGCGGCAGCCGTATTGAACGACCTGAATGCGCGCTCAGTGCGGCTGCTGACAAACAACCCGGCGAAGATTGCGGGACTTGAAGACAACGGCATTGTTGTGTCGCAATGCATTCCGCTGCATGTCGGGGCCGTCTCGAGCAACGTTCGCTACCTCGAGACGAAACGGCGCCTCATGGGGCACTTCGCCCCAGGTGCCGGCCATCTCGACGCGAACTCAGATGAATCAACGCCATCCTGGCCGCTGCTGTACGCGGCTGCCCGATGAGCCGACAGAAGGTTTCCTTACCCAGAAAGGTAGTTGTATCAATGTCCATTGACCAAGACATCCGCCCGTCAACGGAGACTGTGTTCAGTTTTCAGGACGAGTTGGCCGGCAATCTCGTTGCCACAGCGAAATCCCTGCGTCCGCTACTGGAAAGCAAAGCCGACGAGCACGAGGACAGAGGCGAACTCAGCGAGGAGGTCGTCGCCAAGCTCACTGAGCTGGGTATTTTTTCGATGGCCGGCCCACGCCGCATCGGCGGTCTCGCGCAATCGAGCCGATCAATGGCCAGGGTTGCAGCGGAACTGGCCAAAGGATGCCCGTCGACGGCTTGGGTGTACACCATCTACAACTCATGCCTGTGGCTTGCCTCGAAGCTGCCCGCCGACATGCAGGCGCAGATCTTCACTAGCGGAATTCCGCGAATCTGCTCACCCCAGAACGGGATGGGGCAGTTAGTCGCCGACGGTGACGGATACCGACTCACCGGGCGCTGGAGTTACGCAACAGGTTCGCATCACGCAGCCTGGACGATGATTCCCGCGCTTTCGCCCGAGCAAGAACCCGTCCTGGTGGCACTGCCTATGTCCGCAGTCGACTTGGATTACACCTGGCAAGTCGCCGGGATGAAGGGTACTGGCTCGGACACCGTAGTGGCCAACAACGTCAAGGTAGAGCCGCAGAATCTCGCTCCCTTTTCCGATATTGCGGTCTCGCCGGCTGCCACCGTCGATGACGCACTGCGCGAGGCCAGTGACTTCTGGGTCAACTATCCGATCTTGCGCGCCAAAGCCCTCGGCGTTCTCCTCGGTTGCGCCGAGGGACTGCTGGAGGCCGTCATCGCCAAGAGCGGGGGCCCGATCATCTACAGCACCTACGCTCACAAGAGCGATTCGGCGGCGTATCACGCCCTGCTCGGTGAGGCTGCGACGCAAATTCAATCGGCTCGGCGGATGGTGGAGAACTCGTGCGCGCGTATCGACGCCGCGGCGTGCGACGGCAGAGTGCAGTCGTTGGAGGAGCGCACCGAGGCCCGCGGAGAGGGTGCCCTGGTGATCCAATTGCTCCGGACCGCGATCGAGCGGTTGATGGACTTGGGCGGCTCGTCGGGGTTCACCACAACCGCTCCGGCGCAACGCTACTGGCGTGACTTCAGCGCCTCTGCGCGGCACGTCCTCTTCAATTCACAGATCAGCTACGAGCAGGTTGGACGCCGCGTCCTGGGCATCGAGCCCGGAGTGGTGGAGCCGGACATGATCTGATCGGGTCGAATACTTGCCCACGCCGTGCTCTCGTGCAGGGCCGACGTCTATGTCGTTCCTGCACAGGCCGTTTCGGGCTCAGAGATCGAGGACGAGGCGTTTGCCGACACAGCGGGACACGCAGATCATCATCGACTCGCCAGCCCTGCGCTCCTCTGGAGTCAGCACGGAATCACGATGATCTGGCACACCCTCGAGAACATCGGTTTCACAGGTTCCGCAGGTGCCCTCGGAGCAGGAGCTCAGGACCTCGATGCCGGCTTTGCGTGCCTCTGCGAGGATCGTCGAGTCCGCTGGAATCGTCAGCGTGAATCCCGACTCCGCGCAGACGAGCTCGAACTCGTCTTTCGGTGCGACGTCGACAATCGGCTTTGGTGCGAATCGTTCAACGTGCAGGGGAAGTGAAACAGCCGCACAGGTTTCCTCGGCCGCGGCGATCAACGGCTCAGGGCCGCAACAATATACGGCTGTACCATCACGAGCGTCGCCGAGAAAGCCGGCCAGATCGAGCAGGCCGTACTCGTCCTGCGGTCGGACGCTGACCCGATCCCCGTACCTTTCGACCTCATCGACGAAGGCCATCGACGTCCGCCGCCGCCCTCCATAGAGCAGACGCCACCGGCCTCCTGCAGCCTCGACCGCTTTGATCATGGGCAGAATGGGTGTGATCCCGATGCCGCCGGCGACGAAGAGGTAGCGTTCGCTCGGCTCGAGGGCGAAGTGATTCCGCGGGCCCTGTGCCGTCAGCGTCGAGCCGGCGCCGACATGGTCGTGTAGGTAGCTAGAGCCGCCCCGGCTTTCCAGCTCCCGAAGAATTCCGACGCGCCAGGAGAACGTGTCGGACGGGTCACCGCACAGCGAGTACTGGCGGATGAGGTCGTCGGCGAGGATTAGGTCGATATGGGCACCCGGCGCCCACGCCGGCAGTTCGCCGCCGCCGGCCTTCTCGAACACCAGGGAGATGCAGTCCTCGGCGATCCGCTCGACCGTGCGAACCGTCAGCTTGATCGTCTCGGTGGCGCTCTCGACCTCGCGATGGAGGAGTTGTGTCATGTTGGTCTCCGCAATTTGACGGCCGTCACGATGCGAGGGAACCGATCAACGGTTCAGATGTCACGGCGTATCCCCACCTGGCTCGACCGCCGCACTGGTCCCCTATCTACCGGTTCGTTGACTTCATGTCAAGAAAGGGGAGCCCGGCAGGCTCCCCGCGTCGCCGCGTGGAGGTGCACCGTATGCGCTGCTCAGCAGCATTCCATGCGACCTCGGGTGCATGTCTTACGTGACAATGGGATGGCTCGACTTTAAGTCATTGATTCTCAGTCAATAATGTGGCTAGTATGTGACCCATCGCACTGAGGCCCGGGAAGGGAGGTCGTCGATGGCCGTGCAACGAGCACGCTTCCCGGAGTGCCGGTGTGGGTCATCGCAGCCGACGTGCCACGAATCGACCCGATCTCGCTCGGGCAATCGGCCGTAGCTCCGCGACTGATCGCCGATCCTTGTATCCGGCGGCCGGTAGGTCCAACCAGGAAGGTAAGTCCATGCCCCAAGAGGTCGACCAAGAACTCAAGGCCGAGTTGTCGGGCTACAGCAGCTATACCTCGACGCCTGACAAGGCGCTTGCGCTGTTCGAGCGGGCACGCGCGGCGGGCTGCCCGGTGGCGCACAGCGACGAGATGGGCGGCTTTTACTTGGCCCTCGACTATGACGACGTCAAAAAGCTGCACAGTGACTGGGAGACGTTCTCCTACAGCCCCACAGTGGTGCTTCCGGTCGTCGACAGGCCGGCCTTCCCGCCGATCGAGTTCGACCCACCGGAGCACACCGCGTGGCGCGAGATCGTCTCCCAGGCCTTCAACGCCGACACCCCCGCGCTGGTCGAAGAGGGCGTACGCGAGGACATCAACCGACTCATCGACAGCTTCGCCGACAAGGGTTCTTGTGACCTGGTAAAGGATTTCTCAGAAGAAGTGCCGCTATTCGCATTATGCCGTGTCATCGGCTTCGACCGCGAAAAGCGGCACACGGTGCGCGAATTGACGCTGCGGGTCGTGGCCGACTTCGAGGACCCAGAGAAGGGTCCGAAGGCGTTCATGGACTTCGCCATGTTCGGGGCGGGAGAGGTAATGGCGCGGGCGGAGAATCCGCGTGACGACTTCTTGACCGACCTCGCCCACGCCGAGCTCGACGGTAAGCCGCTGGGTCCGCTGGAGATTGGCCAGATCATGAACTCGTTCCTCATCGCCGGGCACGGCACGAGCGTGGCTGCAATGTCGAGCCTGCTTTACGAGGTGCTGTCCCGGCCGGATGTGCTTGCGCAAATCCAGGAGAATCCCGATCTCATCCCCAGTGCCGTCGAAGAGACCCTCCGGCTGCACACCCCGTTCTACGGCCTCTACAAGCGCGCTACTCGCGACGTCGCGCTTGGCGGAGTGGTCGTTCCCAAGGACAGCTACATTCAGGCCTGCTGGGCGGCGGCCAACCGCGACCCCAAGGTCTACGACGATCCCGCGGAGTTCCACCTGGACCGCAAGTTTGGACGCAAGAACCGCCATCTCACCTTCGGATTCGGCCTTCACTCCTGTCCTGGCGCGCCGACCGCCCGGATGGAGCTGCGGGTAGCGATGGAGGAACTCCTACGCCGGCTGCCCGATATCCGACTGGTCGGCCCGGCAGCGGTGAACTACGAGTTCGGCGGCACCGAAACGGCAGCCATTCCGTCGTTGCCGGCCACGTTCTCCCCGAGATCCTGAAGGAGCGTCGCCCATGAAGGTGAAGGTCAACTATGACCGCTGCGAGGGCCATGCCATCTGTGTGAGCCTCGCGCCGGCCGTCTTCCAGATCGGAGATGACGACGAGCAGGTGCGGGTCATCAACGACATTCCGGACGAATTTGTGCACGCCGACGTCATTCTCGCGGCCAAACGGTGTCCGATCCGTGCCATCACGGTGACGGATTCATCCGGACCGTAGGCAGGAACTCTAAATATGCCCCTCACACTGAGTACCGCGGGCGACAATGACCGCGATCCAAGCGACGATCAAACCGGTCCGGGCTATCGGCGACCTTCTCGCGATGTCGCTGGATACCTTCCTGCTGATGTTCAAACCGCCATTCGCATCGCGGGAGTTGTTGCTCCAGAACTGGTTTGTCGCGCGGTCTCGATCTTGCCGATGCTGATGCTGGCTATCCGTTCACGGTGCTCACTCCCTTGACCGCGCCGTCGTAATCGCCGTATACGGCCAGCTTTAGTGCGGTTACCAACCCCCTAGTGAAAGGCATTGGTAAGTCATGGAAACAGTGAGCACTACCGAGAACGCACGTCGCTGGCTCGACGTGCTGGCAACGGGGGCTTTCGCCGACTGGGACGGGCTCGTCGGCCCGGAGTTCAGTATGCACGCCCCGCTGATGCCCGGCGAAGGTGAGACGCCCACGAGTGGCCTAGAGGCGAATCGCGCACGAGTGGCGGCACTTTGGCAGGCCTGGGATTCATTCGAGTTCTTCGATGTCGAGGTCCACGCGGCGGCAGACGATCCGGACCTTGTGTTCGTGACCGCCCGATCGCAGGCAAAGACGGTGTGGGGTGCACCGTACCGCAACAGGTACTTCATTCGGCTGCGGTTTGGCGACGGCACACTGCTTGAGCATCTGGAATTCCTGGACCCCAGGCCCGTTCTCGAAGCCTTCGAAGGCCACCTCTGAGAAAGGCGGATTGGAATGACTCTGAACGGCAAGGTGGCGCTGGTCACCGGAGGAGCCAGCGGTATCGGTCAGGCCACGGCGCGTGCACTCACCCAAGCGGGCGCCACTGTCTATGTCGCCGATTTGGACACCGGGGCCGCGAAGACCACGGCTGACGCGCTTGGAGACCGCGCGGCGAGTGTCTATCTCGACGTCACCGATGCCGATTCCTGGACCGACGCCGTTGGTCAGGCGGCGGCTGGGTCGGGGTCGATCTCGGTATTGGTGAACAATGCGGGCATCTTCACGCCAGGCGGCCTGGAGGCCGTCGACAGCACCGACTTTCGTAAGACCTTCGAGGTGAACGCGCTTGGTGTCTTCCTCGGGATGAAGGCGGTCGCAGACACAATGCGCAGCGCCGGCGGCGGCTCCATCGTGAATGTCTCCTCGTCGGCAGGCCTCGTCGGCGTCAAGGACGCCATCGCCTACTCCGCCTCGAAGTGGGCTGTCCGTGGGCTCACCCGCAGTGCAGCACTGGATCTCGCGCCGTACTCGATCCGGGTGAACTCGGTACATCCCGGTTTGATCGACACCCCGATCTTCACCGGATTCCCGCGCGAAGCCCTCGATGCGATGACCGCTGCGCTACCGCAGCCCCGCCTCGGCCGTCCAGAGGAGGTAGCGGCTGTCATCGCATTCCTGGCATCCGACGCGGCCAGCTTTTGCACCGGTTCGGAGTACACCGTTGACGGCGGGTATGCCTGCGCATGACGGACAGTCGGTAGGCGCCCGTGAAGCGGCACCGGTGATGCCGGGGATGGTCGATCTCGTCGAGGAGCGCGATGGCGTAGTCCTCACCGCTGATCGCCGGGTTCCCTTGCTCGTCAGTGGGCGGAACGTCACTCCCGACACGGTAGCGACCCAGCCGCACCCCGGGAACGTGGGCATCGATTCCAACCGGGCGACTGAGGTAGAACCAGTCGAGATCGGCCGGAGCCAGAGCCTTGACTTAAACGTAGAAAATTCGCTAGATTCGTCGAACCGTGTGGCCTAGCCCACACAAGGGCCGACACCGGTCGGTCCGGATGAGGTCTGCGGAACTGCATGAAGGGATTCAGCGGGGCATGAACCTTGGCCTAACGCAGCAGGGCGGAGAGCGTTGATCTCCGCGGCCGCCGCCATCAAGCCGATCCGCGCCGTGGGCGACTTTTATGCCATGGCGATGGACACCATGGTGCTGATGTTCAAGCCGCCATTCGCCTGGCGGGAGTTGCTACTGCAGAGCTGGTTTGTGGCACGCGTCTCGCTCATCCCGACGCTGATGCTTGCCATTCCTTTCACTGTGCTCACGGTGTTCATGCTCAACGTCTTGCTACTGGAGTTCGGTGCAGCGGACTTGTCAGGATCCGGTGCCGCACAGGCTGCCGTCACCCAGATCGGCCCGATCGTCACGGTCCTGGTGATATCGGGCGCCGGTGCGACCGCGATGTGTGCCGATCTGGGCTCGCGCACGATCCGGGAAGAGCTTGATGCGCTGCGGGTGTTGGGCATCAACCCGGTTCAATCACTGGTGGTCCCGCGTGTGCTTGCCACCACCGTGGTTGCCCTATTGCTCAATTCGCTGGTCTCGGTCATCGGTCTTGGCGGCGGGTTTTTATTCTCCGTCTTTGTCCAGCACGTCACACCCGGCGCCTTTGCGGCTGGCTTAACGTTGCTCACCGGGTTGACCGACGTTTTGGTCTCGTTGTCCAAAGCAGCGCTCTTCGGATTGGCGGCCGGCCTGATCGCTTGTTACAAGGGCATTTCCGTGGGTGGCGGGCCTGCTGGCGTGGGTAATGCGGTCAACGAAACGGTGGTCTACTCGTTCATGGCGTTGTTCGTCATCAATGTCATCGTCACTACCGTCGGCGTAGAGGTGACGAGGTGAGTTACAAAGCGGTGGCGCGGCAACGGTTTCCGCGCATTACCCGCACAGTCCTTGGTTGGACGGAGGGCTGGAACCGAGTCGGTCTGCAGATGGCTTTCTACACCAGGACGATCGCTGAGATACGGACTGCACTGGTGTACTACCGGGTCGAGGTTCTGCGGTTGATCGCCCAGATGAGTCTGGGCGCCGGCGCTCTGGCCGTGATCGGCGGAACCATCGTGATCGTCGGCTTTTTGACTCTGTCGACCGGAGCGACTGTCGCAGTTCAAGGCTACAACTCGCTGGCGGGCATCGGGGTCGAAGCACTGACCGGCTTCACCTCGGCATACGTCAACGTGCGCTTGGTATCCCCGGCAGTGGTCGGCATAGGTCTGGCAGCAACCATCGGCGCCGGCGCTACGGCTCAGCTTGGCGCAATGCGGATCAACGAGGAGATCGACGCGCTGGAGGTGATGGGCGTCAGATCGATCGCTTATCTGGTGTCCAGCCGAGTGATGGCGGGTGTGATCGTCGTCATCCCGCTCTACTGCGTTGCAGTGATCATGTCATTCCTTGCGGCACGAGCGAGTACGACCCTCGGCTACGGTCAGTCGACCGGCGTCTACGACCACTACTTCAACACCTTCCTGCGTTCTTCTGACCTGATCTGGTCGTTTCTAGAAGTGATCGCGATGGGCATCGCGATCATGCTGGTGCACACGTACTACGGCTACACCGCGGTCGGTGGGCCAGCCGGTGTCGGCGAGGCCGTTGGCCGGGCCGTACGCACCTCGTTGGTTGTGTCGGCGTTTGTGATCGTGTCCATCGCACTGGCCGTCTACGGGCAGTCCGGCAATTTCAATCTCTCCGGGTGAGGACAATGGCAGACAAGCGCAAACGTGCCCTACACCCGGCTTGGTGGACAGCGATTTTCCTTGCGGTGGTGGTGATCTGGTGTGCCGCAGTCCTTACGCTGTTCAGCGGCACCTTTCGTGAATTCGTCCCGGTTACGTTGACTTCCGATCGGGCGGGTCTGGTCATGGAGTCGGGCGGCAAAGTAAAGATGCGCGGCGTAGAGGTAGGCCGGGTGGCAACGGTGAGCCACGGCACCGATGCCGTCAGCTTGAAGCTGGAGATCTACCCCGACAAGATCAACTACATTCCGGCCAACGTCGGAGCGCAGATCAGAGCTACCACCGCCTTCGGCGCCAAATATGTCGACTTGATCGAACCGGAGCATCCCAGCGCTGCACGGCTGTCCTCCGGGGCGGTACTGGAGTCCCGAAACGTAAGCACCGAGGTCAATACGGTCTTCCAGAATCTGGTGGGCGTGATCAAAAAGATCGACCCTGCCAAGTTCAACGCGACGTTGGCCGCGCTGGCCGAGGGTGTGCGGGGCCAGGGACAGGCCATCGGAGCAGCGACCACTGACGCGAATCAGGTTCTGCTGGCACTTAATCCGCGAATGGATACCGTTGCGCAGGACATCCGCGCCTTCACCGACTTCAATGACACCTATAGTGCTGCCGCGCAAGACATTCTGGCGATCCTCGATGCCGCCAGCACCACCAGTACCACTCTCACCAATCACGCATCAGAGTTGGACGCCCTGCTGCTCAACGTCACCGGCCTTGCACGCAGCGGCATCGATCTGCTGGGTCCGGCCAAAGACAACCTGATCCGCGCCGTCAACGTCCTGCAACCAACCACCGACCTGCTCTATAAGTACAACCCCGAATACACCTGCTTGCTGATGGGCGCGAAATGGTGGCTTGACAACGGTGCGTATACCGCCGTGGGTGGCAACGGCAAAACATCGATCCTCGACGCCGGCATTACGTTCGGTGACGATCCTTACCGCTATCCGGAAAATCTGCCGATCATCGCCGCCAAGGGTGGACCGGGGGGTAAGCCGGGATGCGGTTCGCTGCCCGATGCGACCAAGAACTTCCCTGTGCGCCAATTGATTACGAACACCGGGTGGGGAACCGGACTCGATGTCCGACCCAATCCGGGCATCGGCTTCCCGGGCTGGGCCAACTACCTTCCTGTTACTCGCGCAGTCCCCGAAGCCCCGAGCATTCGCTACCCAGGGGGGCCCGCCCCGGGGCCGGCGCCGGCATACCCCGGTGGGCCGCCCTACGGCGCGCCGGAGTACGGGCCGGACGGTACTCCGCTGTATCCGCCGCCGCCCGGCGCACCACCTCCAGCGCCATGACCCACCTAGTATCGAGAGGAACGCGGCAGTGAGAGACAACCTTGGCGGCGCCATCGTGCGCCTGACGATCTTCGTGGTCGTCTGTGCCGTTGGCCTGTTCGCGATGCTCGCGATTTTCGCCCAGTTCCGCTTTCAGAAGGAGATTGTCTATGACGCCGAGTTCACCAACGTCAGCGGATTGAAGAACGGTGACTTCGTTCGCATCGCGGGGGTGGAGGTCGGCAAGGTCAAGGGCATCTCGATCCGGCCGGACACCATAGTGGCGGTGGAGTTCAGCACCGACCCTTCGGTCGTGTTGACCAAAGGAACGAAGGCGATAGTCCGCTGGGACAACCTGATCGGTGATCGCTACCTGGAATTGCAGGAGGGGGCGGGTGAGCCGCAGCGGCTGGCTGCGGGCGCGACGATTCCCACGGACAGGACGGCGCCCGCTCTTGACCTGGACGCGCTGATCGGGGGATTCAGGCCGCTGTTCCGGGCGCTGGACCCAGAGCAGGTCAACGCGCTCACCGGCCAACTGATCCAGGCTTTCCAGGGTCAGGGAGCCACGATCAATTCGTTTCTGGCGCAGACCGCTACATTCACCAGCACATTGGCCGACCGTGATGAGTTGATCCGCCAGGTCATCGACAACCTCAACACTGTTATTGGCTCATTGGCGGGCCAGAGTGCGCAATTCGGCAAGGCCGTGGATTCGTTGTCCCAACTCGTAGAGGGCCTCGCCGCCCGAAAAACCGACATCGCGAATGGTTTGGCGAACGCGAACGCTGCAGCGGCAGGCATCAGCGAACTGCTGGCGGAAGCGCGCCCACCGTTCCACAACACCCTGGTGCAATCCGACCGCGCGACCTCGATTGTGGTGGCAGACCACGAATATGTGGAGCACCTGCTCGACGGGCTGCCGGACAAGTATCAGGCCCTCGCGCGGCAGGGCCTCTACGGTGACTTCTTCAGCTTCTACGTATGCGACATCGTGTTGAAAGTCAACGGCAAGGGCGGTCAGCCGGTGTACGTCAAGGTGGTCGGCCAAAGCTCCGGGCGGTGCACTCCCAAATGAAATTCTTTTCCGAACGCAACCCGGTAGTCATCGGGGTCGTCGGCGTCGCCGTGACGGCCGCCATCGCGCTGGGGGCGATGCAATACAAGAACCTGCCATTCATCGGAGCCGGCAAGGAGTACACGGCGTACTTCGCCGAGGCTGGGGGGCTGCTGACAGGTGCGCCGGTCCAGGTGTCGGGCTTCCAAGTCGGTGAAGTGTCCGATGTGGAACTCGATGGGCCGCGTGTGCTGGTCACGTTTACGGTGAAAAATGAGATTTCACTCGGTGACCGAACCGAGGTGGCAATCAAGACGAAGAACGTGCTGGGCGCCAAGCTGCTCGATGTCACACCTCGTGGGGATGGGCGGTTGTCGGGTCCGATCCCGGTCGAACGCACCACCTCTCCGTATCAAGTCCCTGACGCTCTGGGCGATCTGGCCACCACTGTCGACGCCCTGAACACCGATCAGTTGTCGCAGTCACTGGCGATGCTTTCGCAGACGTTCCAGGACACACCACCGGATTTGAAGGCCGCTGTCCAGGGGGTGGCACGGTTCTCTCAGTACATCAACGATCGTGATGCGGAACTGCGCAACCTTCTGTCTAACGCCAACAAGGTCACCGGCGTGCTCGCCGAGCGCACCGACAAGGTGGTCGGCCTGATCACCAACTCGAACGCATTGTTGGCTGAACTTCGCAACCAAAGCGCCGCGCTGGACGAGATCTCGAACAATGTTTCGGCTCTGGCTCAGCAGGTTTCGGGGTTTGTCGCGGACAACCGTGATCAGATGCGACCAGCGTTGGACAAGCTCAACGGCGTGCTGACGATCGTCGATGACCGCAAGGCGAACGTACAGAAATCCATCAAACTGCTCAACGCCTACGCGATGTCATTCGGCGAATCCCTGGCGTCCGGGCCGTTTTTCAAGGCCTACATTTCCAACCTGGTGCCCGGCCAGTTCATTCAGCCGTTCGTCGAGGCCGCGTTCTCCGATTTGGGCCTGGATCCCAATGTCCTGTCGCCCTCCCAAATGAGTGACCCGCAGACGGGTCAGCCGGGCACCCCGGCGCTGCCCGTGCCGTTCCCGAGAACAGGCCAAGGCGGTGAGCCGCGTTTGACGCTGCCCGATGCCATCACTGGCAACCAGGGCGATCAGGGGTGTGGCCCGCCCGGCTTGCCGCTGCCCGGCCCTACTGGTTGCTATCCCTACCGCGAGCCGCTTCCCGCTCCACCGCCGGGTGGCCCGCCGCCGGGGCCGCCCGCACTGGCGCCGGGGGAAACGGCCCTGCCGACGCCCGAGCCATCGCCGGTCTACGTGCCGGCGCCAAATGAAGTGGTAGCACCGACGGAGGCAGGCCGATGAAAAGACGTGCCAGTGTTCGCGTCGGTCTGGCGGCCGTGCTCGTTCTTGTCCTGGTCGCCGGCGTTGCGGTGAGCTGGAATATGTTGCGCACGATCAGCAGAACCACCGTCGTTGCGTATTTCGCGAACAGCAACGGCATCTTCCCCGGCGACGACGTCCGCATCCTGGGGGTGCCCGTCGGCAGGATCGACTCCATCGAGCCACAACCACAGCGGGTCAAGGTGACGTTCTGGTTCGATCGCAAATACCAGGTGCCCGCCGACGCCAAGGCGCTGATCGTGGCGCCCTCCCTGGTGACCGCGCGCGCCATCCAACTCGTCCCTGCCTACACCGGCGGACCCACGATGAAGGCCGACGCAGTGATCCCACAGAGCCGCACAGCGGTTCCGGTCGAGTGGGACGACCTACGGGTTCAGTTGCAGAAGCTGACCGAGACGCTTCAACCCTCCAAACCGGGTGGGGTTAGTACGTTGGGTGCATTCATCAACACCGCCGCCGACAACCTGCGCGGTGAAGGCTCCAACATCCGAGAAACCATCATCAAACTGTCGCAAGCGATCTCGGCGCTCGGCGACCACAGCGGCGACATCTTCGGCACAATCAAGAACCTGTCGACCCTGGTGTCTGCCCTGCAGTTCAGCAGCGACGTGATGAGCCAGCTCAACCGGAACCTGGCCGCAGTCACCGCCTTGCTGGCCGACGACCCCCAGCAGGTTGGCCGGGCAGTCACCGACCTCAATACCGCTGTCGGCGATGTTCAAAGCTTCGTGGCGGACAACCGTGAGGCGCTGGGCACCACCTCGGACAAGTTGGCGTCGCTCTCCACAGCCGTGGTGGAAAGTCTCGATGACATCAAGCAGACGCTGCATGTCTTGCCGAATACGGTGCAGAACTTCAACAACATCTATCAGCCCGCCCAGGCGTCGCTGTCCGGCGTCCTGGCGGCCGCCAACTTCGCGAATCCACTCATGTTCTTGTGCGGGGCGATCCAGGCCGCGTCGCGGCTCGGCGCCGAACAGGCGGCCAAGCTGTGCGTTCAATACCTGGCGCCGATCGTCAAGAACCGGCAGTACAACTTCCCGCCCCTCGGTATCAACCCGTTTGTCGGCACCCAGGCACGGCCCAACGAGGTTACCTACAGCGAGGATTGGATGCGCCCAGACTTCCGGCCGACGCCGCCACCGGACGCCGCGCCCGCTGCCGCACCAGGTCCTCCCGCCGACGGCGCCCCCCTGCCGGCAGAGGCGCCCGCACCACCCAGCGGGGGAGAACCAGAGGCGACCAACCCCGCCGACGGGCTTACCGGCATGATGGTGCCCCACGGAGCCGGATCATGACCGCGCACGTTTGGCGCGGTGGTGTCTGGGCCCTGCTGACAGCGCTTGCAGTAGTGACGATTTCGGGTTGCGCGGGCTGGCGGGGAGTCAACTCGATTTCGCTGCCTGGAACCGAAGGCAACGGACCCGGATCGTTCGAGATCCAGGCGCAGATGCCTGATGTGACCAATATCCAGCAGAACTCGCGAGTTCGGGTCGGCGATGTCACCGTCGGGCACATCACCAAGATCGAGCGGCAGGGATGGCACGCGCTCGTCACCATGCGTCTCGACGGTGGCGTGGTACTACCTGCCAACGCGACGGCCAAGATTGGCCAAACCAGCCTCCTGGGAACATTGCATGTGGAGCTGGCTCCGCCCACCGATGTTGCCCCCGAGGGCCGGCTGGCCCAAGGGTCGCTGATCCCTCTGGTCTCCGCGGGCGCCTATCCGAGCACCGAGCAGACGCTGGGCGCACTGTCCTTGCTGCTCAACGGCGGCGGTATCGGACAAGTCCAGGACATCACCCGAGAATTCAACGCCGCCTTCTCGGGCCGCGAAAGCGATGTGCGCAGTTTTCTCGAGCAACTCGACGAGTTCATCGGCCACCTCGACGCCCAAAAGGCCGATATCATCGCGTCCAGCGAAAGCCTCAACAAACTCGTCGGCCAGTTCGCGGAGCAGAAGCCCGTTGTCGACAAGGCGCTGCACACCATCCCCGATGCGCTGACTGTACTCAAGGACCAGCGCAACAACTTGGCCGAGGCGGTTGATCAGTTGGGCAAATTCAGTTCCCTCGCAGCGGACTCCACCAACCAGACCAAAGATGCGCTCGTCGCTGAACTCAAAGACATTGGGCCCGTGCTGGAATCGCTGGCAAACGCCGGTCCGAACCTTACCCGCTCGCTTTCCAGCCTTGCCACGTTGCCGTGGCCGAACGAAACACTGACGAACTGGTTCCGCGGTGACTATGGGAACTCGACCTTGGTCCTAGACCTGACATTGAGCCGCATCGACCGTGGCCTGTTCACCGGCACACGTTGGGAAGGCGATCTCACCGAACTGGAGATGCAATGGGGCCGTACGATCGGCCAATTGCCCAGCCCCTATACGGCAGGCAATCCATTGGTGGCTCCGTACCGATTCGATCAGGGGCCGTGACATGCGACTGCACAAACGCATGATGATCCAGCTGGCGGTCTTCGCCGTGATTACGCTGGTCGCCGCCGCGTACATGGCGTTCGGCTACATGAGACTTCCCGCCATGGTCGGTGTCGGGCACTACACCGTCACGGTCCAACTGCCGCAGTCGGGGGGCCTGTACGCCACCGGAAACGTCACCTACAACGGCGTGGAGGTGGGACGCGTGGAGAAGGTCGATCTCACCGACACCGGTGTCGAGGCGGTGCTATTGCTTAAGTCGGGCATCGACATCCCCTCCGATGTCAAGGCCGAGGTACACAGCCAAAGCGCGGTGGGCGAGCAGTTCGTCGCCTTGCTGCCGCGCAGCGGCGATGCGCCACCGTTGAAGGACGGTGACGTGATCCCACTGAGCGACACGTCAGTGCCGCCGGACATCAACACGCTGCTCGACGCCACCAACACAGGCTTGCAGGCGATCCCGCAGGACAACCTCAAGGTCGCGGTCGACGAGAGCTACCTGGCCGTCGGCGGTCTAGGCCCGGAACTATCACGGCTGACCAAAGGCTCGACGACACTGGCCACCGACGCGCGCGCCAACCTCGACTCGCTGACCACCTTGATCGACCAGTCCAAGCCGGTGCTGGACTCGCAGAACCAAACATCGGACGCGATCCACGCGTGGGCCGCGCACCTGGCTGCGATTAGCGATCAACTACGCGCCCATGACGACTCGGTGGCCGGCGTCATCGACAAGGGAGGTCCCGCAGCGGCCGAAGCGCAGCAGCTATTCGAACGCCTGCAGCCGACGTTGCCGATCGTGCTGGCGAACCTCGTCAGCATCGGCGACGTGGCCGTTACCTATCAGCCCTCGCTTGAACAACTCCTCGTCCTTGTGCCCCAGTCCATCGCGGCGATTCAGGCCGGAATGGTCGCCGACGCCAACACCAAGCAGGACTACCGCGGCATCACTCTGGACTTCAATCTCAACCTCAACCTGCCGCCAGTTTGCAACACCGGCTACCTGCCGCCTCAGCAAATGCGCTCACCCGCGCTGGTCGACTATCCGGACCGACCGGCCGGCGACCTGTATTGCCGTGTGCCGCAGGACTCCCAGGTCGCTGTGCGAGGGGCACGCAACCTGCCGTGCATCACCCGTCCGGGCAAACGCGCACCAACGGTCAAGATGTGCGAGAGCGACGAGCAGTATGTCCCGCTCAACGACGGCTACAACTGGAAGGGCGACCCGAACGCAACACTGTCCGGCCAGGACATTCCACAGCAGCCGCCCGGTTCACCGCCTGCAGAAGGTGCACCGCCGCCCGTGCCAGCGCCGCCGCCCGTCGCGGTCGCCCAATATGACCCAAACACCGGCACCTATGTGGGACCAGACGGACAGGTGTACACGCAGGCCAATCTGGCCCAGGGCGCGAAGGAGCAGACGTGGCAGTCGATGCTGATTCCGCCGGGGAGCTGAGTGAGCCCGACGACGCGGTGATCGCATGCGACGCCAAAGGCACCGCCGACTCCGTTGCCCGACAAGGCCGTTCGGCTGTTCGGCTTGCGCTGGCGGTCGGGCTGGTTGTTGTGCTGGCGGTGACGGGTTTGGTGGGCTGGCTGGGCTATCGAACACACGAATCGCACCAGACCCAACAGCTTCGCGCCCTGTTTCTGCAGGTCGGCAGGCAGGGGGCGCTCAACCTGACCACGATCAGCGACACCGAGGTCGAAGCGGACGTGCAGCGGATCCTGGATTCGTCAACGGGCACCTTCTATGACGATTTTGAGAAGCGATCCAAGCCGTTTGTCGATGTCGTCAAGCACGCGCAGTCGAAGTCGGAAGGCACCGTCACTGCGGCTGGCCTTGAGTCGCAGAGTGATGATCAGGCGCAAGTACTTGTTGCCGTTTCAGTGAAGACGAGCACAGCCGGTGTGGCCGAGCAGGAACCGCGGCTATGGCGCATGCGGATCGACGTCCAGAAGGTCGGCGACGGCGCCAAGGTGTCCAACGTCGAGTTCGTCCCATAAGAGGAACCCCCAGATGACCACCGGATTGGAGTGCAGTGTGCCCGTCGACACTGACGTCATCACCGACGGATCGCCGGCCGAACAAGGGACGGCGCAGGAGCAGATGGGCGCCGACGCCGATAGCGGGGAGCCGATGGGCGAAAGCGCCGATGCCGCGGCCGAACACGCCGAGGCCGGCGGCGGCCGGGTGGGCCGGTTCTCCTGGAAGCGCATCCTGGCCTACGGTGTGCTACCCGGCCTGGCGCTGATCCTGGCGCTGGGCGCGGGTTATCTGAAGTGGCAGGACAACTCGGCCCGTCTCGCGCAGACCGCCGCTGCGCAGTCAGTTCAGGCCGCCACCGAAAGCGCAATCGCGATGCTGTCGTATCGTCCGGACACCGTGGAAAAGGACCTGACCGCTGCGCGGGACCGCCTGACCGGACAGTTCAAGGACACCTACACCGGGCTCACCAACGACGTTGTGATCCCCGGCGCCAAGCAGAAGCAGATCTCGGCGGTGGCGACCGTACCGGCTGCCGCGTCGGTGTCTGCGACCGAAAACCACGCAGTGGTACTCGTTTTCGTCAACCAGACCACCATCATGGGGCAGGACGCACCCACCAACACCGCATCGAGCGTGCGCATCACCCTCGACAAGGTCCATGGCCGATGGCTGATCTCGCAATTCGACCCCGTATGAGTCGGGGCCTCACCGGTGCGATCCTGGCGACGGCCGCACTGTGCTGCGTCGCGGCGACGGCAGCCCCTTGCGCGCAGGGCGTCGGCGATGTCAAAGCCGATTTCCAGACCGCAGATGACTACCAGGCGTCATATCTGATCAACCAGGCGGCCAACGAATTGTGCCCGGTATTGATTTGGCAACTGCGCAACTCCGCGGCAGGTTACCGGCCGCAAACGCCTTGACGCAGAAAGAGAACGGAGGCCGCCCCATGATCCGACCGTTGTGTCGCGCGACGCAGGCACTGGTAATAGTTGCCTCACTTGCCGCCGGGACAGCACTGGCGATGCCCACTGCACATGCCGACAACAAGCGCCTCAACGACGGTGTCGTCGCGAACGTCTACACGGTTCAGCACCAAGCGGGCTGCATGAACGACATCAAGATCAACCCGCAGCTACGACTGGCCGCCCAATGGCACACCGACGATGTACTCAACAACCGAAGCCTCGACGGTGACATCGGCTCTGACGGGTCCACACCACAAGCCCGGGCCAACGCCGCCGGCTTCCAAGGTATGGTCGCCGAAACCGTCGCAATCAATCCCGCCCTGGCGATCAGTGGCATCGAGCTCCTCAACCAGTGGTATTACAACCCCGCTTATTTCGCAATCATGTCGGACTGCGCCAACACCGCTATTGGCGTGTGGTCGGTGAACAGCCTTGATCGTACGGTCGTCGTAGCGGTGTACGGGCAGCCCCAGTGACCGCACCGTGCCATCGAAAGTGCCACGCAGACAGCGTTTCTGCGCATCACCTGACTTCGCGCAATCCCGTCCGTACGGTAGCCGATCCGGAGGCGATCGAGTGGGTTCCCGGTTCGCCAACTATCCGCGCCGAGTCCCGATCACGTTCGGCCCAGACCTGACATCCCCTACCAAGCGCACTCGACGAGGAGAGCAAGCATGACGGGAAAAGTTGCCGGCAAAGTCGCGCTGATCACGGGCGCAGCACGGGGCCAGGGGCGCAGCCACGCGGTGCGCCTAGCCGAGGAGGGCGCCGACATCATCGCCGTCGACATCGCGGCGCAGGTCGACTCCGCACCCTACAAACTCGCCAGCCCATCGGATCTGGATGAAACTGCCCGCCAGGTCGAAGCCCAGGGCGGGCGCATCGTCGTCCGCCAAGCCGACGTGCGTGACGGCGAGTCGTTAACCGCGGCAGTCAGCGACGGCGTCGCCGAGTTCGGCCGGCTCGACATCGTCTGCGCCAACGCCGGAATCCTGTCCATCGGCGCTGCGCACGAGCTGACCGAGCAGCAGTGGACGGAGATGATCGACATCAACCTCAGCGGCGTCTGGCGCACCACGAAGGCCGCTATCCCGCACATGATCGCCGCGGGCAATGGCGGATCGATCATCATCACCAGCAGCGCGACGGGGCTGATGGCACAGCCGGGGCTGGCGCATTACGTCTCCGCGAAGCACGGCCTTGTCGGCCTGACGAAAACGCTGGCCCTCGAACTCGCGCAGTTGGGGATCCGCGTCAACAGCATCCACCCGACCACCGTGGACACCGACATGGCGCAGAACGAGCCGACATACCGGGTCTTCCTACCGGACGACCCGGAGCCGACCCGGGAGAAGTTCGCCGTAATCGCCGCCGAGTTGAATGCGATGCCGATCCCGTGGATCGAGTCCATCGACGTCACGAACGCGCTGCTGTTTCTCGCCTCAGACGAGGCTCGCTACATCACGGGCGCAGCACTGACCATCGACGCCGGAGCGGTGATCAAGTGAACCTCGCATACGTAAGCGCAACCCTGGACGCTCCGGCGGCGGCGGTGTGGTCGGTGATCGGCGATTTCCACGGCATGGCGGAGTGGGTGGCGATGATCACCTCATCGGTGCCCGAGAGTGACGAGGGAATCGGTTCAGTCCGCCGTGTGACGGCCGACGACGGCCTCGTGCTGCGCGAGCGCCTGGTCGCCTACGACGATCCCGGGCGCCGCTACTCTTATGAGTTCGCGGACGATCCGATCCTCTTCCCAGTGCGGTCGTATCGGGCCACCCTGCATCTCCTGCCGATAACTGAGAGCGACCAGACGTTCATCGAGTGGTACGGCGAGTTCGACTGCGCCGACGATCAGGTCGAGGAGAACCGTGCGATGTTCACCGGTCTCTACTCGGTGTTCATCGCCGACCTGCGACGCCATCTGAAGGCAGTTCGTAAGCCGCTGACAGATCCGAAACATACGATTCGCTAACTCTATTGTCAAATAGTTGCCGCAATCGTAAGCTGGTTGTATCGCGAGATGCTCCAACCGGGCCGCACAGCGCGCTGGATCGCGACGGGAACAGCTACGGAGGAGGGGGAATGACCTCCCGCACCATCGGATTCATCGGTGTCGGCCGACTGGGTTTGCCGCTCGCGAAGCAGTTGATCGACGCCGGTTTCGCGGTGGCAACCACCAAACGCGGCGGCAGCGACGAACTCGTTCGCCTCGGGGGCGACGTACCCGGCAACGGATCGCCACTCGCAGTCGCCGAGAACTCCGACGCCGTGGTCACGTGCATGCCGTCGGTGTCTGCTTTCGAGGACGTCCTCTACGGCGGCGAAGGCATTTTGAGTGGCGCGTCCGTGCCGCCCCTTATTGAGGCGAGCACCCTGCCTCTGGAGGTAAAACTCGCTGCTCGCCGAAGGTTGCTCTTTGCCCGAACCGGGATGCTCGACGCGCCGGTCAGCGGCACTCCAGAGATGGTGGAGCGCAACGTCGCAATGATCTACGCCAGCGGTGACCGCGATCTCTACCTGGAGTACGAGGCCGTCCTGCAAGCGATGTCCCCGCACGCGACATACGTTGGTTCATCCCTCAACGGCTCGAAGTACACATTCGTCGCCCAATTGCTGTCCACCATCAACGTCGCATCCGCGGTGGAGGCAATGGTCTATGCGCACCGGGTCGGGCTCGACCTGGACGAGGTCGCCGAACTCATCGCCGCCAGCCCGGGCGCCACCTTGGGAGAGTGGATTCCTGAGGGCCAGGCCGAGGGATCGCCTGTCTCCGTCGAGGCGACGATCAGGGACATCGACGAGGTGCTGGACCACGGGAAACACATCGGCGCGCCGAGGGATCTGCTTACCATCGTCGCCACGCACTGCCACCGGCTGCTGAACGGTGGAATCCGCAACGCCGCACCGGCCGAATCAAATCAGTGGCTGGATGCACGTGCATCCGCCGCGGCCCCGGAATAGCCGAACCTTCCCAGCGTTTCGAGGGATATTTGCTGCCCAACAATTCCGTTTTGGCTGGTTCAAGAACTGTGCTGACAGATCCAAGCTGTTGCCAAATGGTTATCGATCGCGTCAACTATTAGTCACGGATGTAAACTGCTGGCATGTGGCTGTCGTAGCTGTACCACGGCCCGGGCTTGGCATGAGGAGATGGTGGAGACGGTGGACGCGGCAGAACCCTTCGACACGGCCGATCGGCCGGTCAACATCAAACGAGGCAGAAAGCAGAATCCGTTGGCCGGAGCGGGCGCATCAAGCGTGCGCAAGGAGCTCGTCGAGAATCAGATGTATGAGACCGCGGCCAAGCTGTTCGCGCACCGCGGCTTTGCCGGCACCAGCCTGCAAGACATCGCCGACGAGATGGGCATCACCCGTCCCGCCCTCTATTACTACGTGAAGAGCAAGGACGATCTGCTGGCCAAGCTGATTACCGAAATCACCGAAGGCAGTACGAGCCAGATACTTGCCGTGGCCACCGACCCCGAATTGGATGCCGCCCAGAAGCTTTCCCGCATCGCCTACCTCATGGCGCATAACCGCGCCATGCAACCGACGCGATTCCTGTTGCTTTCACGGTCGGAGGCCGAACTCTCCGACACGCTCGCCGAAGTCCACGAGAAGACCAAGCGGGCGATGCTACGCAGCCTCATCGGCGTGATCGACCAGGGCGTTGAGGCCGGACACTTCCGCCCAGTCAATCCCCGTTCGGCGGCTCTGGCGGTGATCGGGATGTGCAACTGGGTGGCGTCGTGGTTCCACGAGGACGATGCCGCCGGCGCGGAACAGGTCGCCAGCGACATTGCCGATTTGGCTCTCGCCAGCGTCGTGCAGTCCCCCGACAGAGTCACTGCGGCAACGGGACCCCGGGCTGCGGCCGCACTGCTGCGTCAGGACCTCGCCTTTCTCGAACGGCTGCTCGACGACTCGGATCGCGCTGAGCCGCCGAACCGGAGCCATCAACGCTGACCGAGCCACCCTACGGTCAGATGACGTGGATAACCGGTTCGAAGCCAAAGGCGCTGCCGTCCCAAATCGCGTCGTTGGTCAGGCACTCGCGAGGCGATCAGTGTCGTGATCATCCATGATGCGGCCCAATAGCGCCAGGACACTTCCTATTTCGACGTTGTCATCATTCGTGGGTTTCACGTTGACCCGTCCAATCTGTCCGTCGCGAAACGTCGCCGTGCTGAGCTAGCTGGCGCTGGGTACTCCGGAGAGCATGGTCAGGACTTGGTTGTAGGTGCCGTTGGCTTCGGCGTCGCGGACGAATTTGGCGCGCTCGACGACGAGTTCTTTGGCGTCGGGCTGGGCGCGTAATTGGTCCAGGGTTTCGGCGAGGAAGTCGGCTACCGGCATGGAGGTGTCCTGGTCCTGCTGGCCCATCAGGGTGGTGCGCACCGCCGGCGGGGCCACCTCGATGACCTGCACGCCGGCGTCGGTCAGTTGCACGCGCAGGCTCTCGGAGAACGAGTGCAGCGCGGCCTTGGTCGCGCAATAGGTCGGGGTGATCGGCATCGGCACGAACGCCAACGCCGAGGTGACGTTCATGATGGCCGCGTCGGGATTGTTGATCAGCAGCGGCAAGAAGGCGTAGGTCATCCGGATGGTGCCCAGCAGGTTGATCTCGATGTGGTCCTCGGCGATCTGCAGGGAGGCGGGGTCTAGGACGTTTTCGGGCAGCATGATGCCGGCGTTGTTGACCAACACGTTGAGCTCGGGGTGGCTGGCGGCCAGGGTTTCGCTGGCCAGCGCGATCGATGCGGGGTCGGCGACGTCCAGCACGATCGCCTCGATGCCGGGGTGATCGGTGACGATCTCGTCGAGCAGTTGCTTGCGCCGCCCGGCCACGATGACCTTGTTACCGGCATGATGCAGCTCCACCGCCAAACCCAGTCCGATGCCTGACGTGCCGCCGGTGACCAGGATCGTGTTGCCGGTGATCTTCATCGTGTTCTCGCCTTCACTGCGGGGTAGGGTTGGGGTCTAAGCGGACAATTGTCCGACCGCCAAGGTAACGGACAATTGTCCGTTCAGCAAGTTTCACCCCCAAACACCCACGAAAGGTGAGCAAGTGCAGGGCACGACGCAGACACCAGCGCGCTCCGATGCGCTACAGAATCGTGAACGCATCCTGGAAGTGGCGCTGGCGGAGTTGATGCGTTCCGCGGACGTGCCGCTGAGCGCGATCGCGAAAAAGGCAGGCGTCGGGCAGGCCACCTTCTACCGCAACTTCCCAAATCGGAAGGCACTCGTCCTCGAGGTCTACGACCACGAGGTACAGCAGGTGGCTGACTCTGCGGCAAAGCTGCTCAAGTCCCGGGCACCCGATCACGCGTTGCGGGAATGGATGGGTCGTCTCGCCCAGTTCGCCATGGCTAAGGCCGGCCTGGCTGACGCGATGCGCCAGGCAACTTGTAGCCCGGCGACGCCGGGGCGCGCCGCGGTCACCGCCGCGGCGGAACTCCTGCTCCAAGCCAACGAGCAAGCGGGCAGTATTCGCCCTGGAGTAAGCACCGAAGACTTCTTCCTCGCCATCGCCGGCATCTGGCAGATCGACCCCGACGAGGACTGGAAACCGCGCCTCACCCGGCTGCTCGACCTCGTCATGGACGGCCTGCGCGCGGGTGCGCCCGCATCCGCTGACGACCGTCAGCGGCGGCCACATCGCCGCGCCGCGGCCAAACCTCGTGTGGCGCACTAGCCATGCCCGTTCCGACAGCGACAGCTGGAATCTCTCCTCGAGCGTGGGCGCGACTGCCACCGTGGCCGCCGGCTCACGCGCACTGGCGTCAAGCCCGCAGGATGAGTTCATCAACGATCCGTTCGCCGCGCCAATCATGCGCGAACGGATCTTCATCAGCGCTGTGCGGGCCCCGTAAAAAAATTGGACGACTTCGTAAGGACGGGCGGCGCAGCGCAGGCGTGATCGGCACGGACACAACGACATCGCAGGTAGATGGCTCGCCCGACTATCGCTCGAGACTGTTGCACGTGCTCGTCAATTAGTAATCGTGAGCGTAAGTTGCCACGTGGATGCCCGGACTAGGAGGGCCGCTCGACCTAGAATGAGGGAGTGGCGAAGACGGTGGGCACTGCGCGATCATCCGATCCAGCCAGTTCGGGTAAACGTGTCCGCAAACGAGTATCAAATGCGCCGAGCGCGTCGAACGTGCGTAAGGAACTCGTCGAGAATCAGATGTACGAGACGGCGGTCAAGCTATTTGCGCTGCGCGGTTTCGCAGGGACAAGTCTTCAGGACATCGCAGACGAAATGGGGATCACCCGTCCCGCGCTCTATTACTACGTAGAAAGCAAAGACGACATACTGGCGAAGCTCGTCACGGAGATCACCGAAACGAACACGGCTGAGATCCTCGATCTGGCGACCGACTCCAATCTCGAACCCGTGGCTAGGCTTTCCCGAATCGCTTACGTCATGGCGTACAACCGCGCGTTACACCCCACGCGGTTTCTGTTGCTGGAGCGCTCCGAAGGCGAACTTTCCGAAGGCCTGGCCAAAGTCCACGAGGAAAACAAGCGCGCCATGCTGCGCAGCATCATCGAACTCATCAAGCAGGGCATCGATAGGGGGCAGTTCCGCCCCGTCAATCCCCGCTCGGCGGCGCTGGCGGTGATCGGGATGTGCAACTGGGTGGCGTGGTGGTTCCACGAGGACGACCGGTCCGTCGCGAAGCAGGTGGCGATCGAGATTGCCGACATGGCGGTCGCCAGCCTCCTGCAGTCCTCTGCCCGGAACACCGGTCTGATGGGACCCGGCGCTGCGGTGGCCCTGCTGCGACAGGATCTGGCGTATCTGGACCGGCTCCTAAACGAATCCGATCAGGAGCCCAAGCGGCGACGCCGATAGTTTGGTCGGCCGGGGGACGATCAGGGGATCAGCTCCGCCAACCGTTCGCCGGCCATCACGGCAGTCGCGTTTGTGCCGCGCGCGATGTTGGTCGGGAACATCGACGTATCGGCGATCCGCAGTCCGGATACCCCCCGGACCAGGCCGTCCTGGTCGACAACGGCAAGCGCATCGGACACCGGCCCCATCCTGCAAGTAGAGGTCCCGTGGCCCGGGCCCCACGTTGACAGATGGGAAAGGATCCAGGCGTCGAGTGCGGCGTCGGTGTCGAGATCGTGTGAATCAAGACCGATTGTCCTACCGCCGATCTCGCGCATCGCATCCGATTCGAAAATCGCCGCCGCGACCCTGACCACTTCCCGGTACTGGGCTATATCACGCGAGTCGGTGAGGAAATTCCAGCAAAGCCCGGGACCGTCGTGTGGATCAGCCGAGCGCAGGAAGACGCGTCCGCGGCTGTGCTGTTGCATCAGCCGCATGAAGACGAACGGATTGTGCATCGGGTCGTCGCTTCGCGCCCCGTCCGGCAGAGCTTCGTCGATGCCCATTGCCTCGGCCAAAGTCATCACATAGGGCAGGATCTCGACCGAGCCGTCGCTAACTGAATTGTGTGACGCGGTTTTCCAGTGCAGTGCCGAAGTCATTGCGCCACGCCCTTTGATTCGGCGGACGCGCGGATCGATACCGTAGCTCAGGACGACGTCGGGGTGGTCGACTAGCTCGGCCCCTACGCCCGGCGAGTCGCAAACGACAGGGATGTTGTGGTCAGAAAGCTGGGAGGCCGGGCCGATTCCGGACAGCATGAGCAGCTGTGGCGTCCGCAGCGCCCCGGCCGCGAGGATGACTTCGCCGGCGTTGACCCGTTGCCGCACACCGTCGAGCTCGAATTCGACGGCATAGGCGCGACCGCCATCGAACAACACGCGGCCGACCAACGCATCACCGCAGACATCGAGATTGGGTCGCTCCAGGTTCGGCAACAGGTAGGCGATCGCGGGGCTGACGCGCCGGCCGTCGCCGATGTTGTACGGCACCGGTCCAACCCCTTCGGGTTCATCGCCGTTCTTGTCGAGTTCCTCGGGGTAGCCGAGGCCGACGCAGGCGGCCGTGAAGGCGGCCGTGAACTCCGGCGCTCGGTCCTTGTCCTCCCGCCTGACTGGTATCGGTCCGTCCACGCCGTGCAATTCACCGGTGAAGTCGGCGTCGTGCTCCAGCTTTCGAAAGCAGGGCAGCGTCTCGGCATAGGACCACTTGTCGTTACCCAGCTCTTCCCAGCGGTCGAAGTCAGAGCGCCGCCCGCGAATGAAGTAGGCGCCGTTGATGGATCCTGACCCACCGATGATTCGCCCCCGGGGGGCCATCACCTCGACGCCGGGACGTGATTCGCCGGGAAACGCCCAGTTCGCCGGGTGGCCGGGGATCATCGCGGTGTAGTCGCTCGGGTCGAGAACGGCTGGTGGAAAGTCCTCCAACGAACTGGGAGCCGGGCCGGCCTCAAGGACGAGGATGCTGCGGTTCTGCCGTCCGCTGAGTCGGCCGGCCAGAGTTGCGCCCGTCGAGCCGGCGCCGATGACCACAACGTCGTAACTCTTCTTCAAGGGATATGTCCGAGTGTGCTTCATCGAACCGAACACCTTTCTTTGATTGACATCTGCTGGCCTACAGGGTGTTTCACCACCGGACGCCATGGCGCCGACAGACGCCGTTGCTCCGCCTACGCCGAAACACGGCCCTACTGCTGCGGGGTCGCCAGTTGCTGCAGGAATCCGGTGAAGTCGATGTCAAGCCAGTGCTCTGCGATCTTGCCGTCGCGAACGAGGTCGAAGGCCGTTCCCGTCAACACCGCCGTGCGTCCGCTCGAAGGCACGCCGAAGAATTCCGATTGCTGAGTGCAGTTCATCATCCAGCGCGTTGCGACCTTGTCGCCCTCAGCGATCTGGTCGAGGATCGTCATGGAGAAATCAGTGAACGCGTCGAACAGTGCGCTGTCGGTCTCCAGCCAGGCCGCTCGATCATAGGTACCGCCCATGGCGTGGCTCTGCGCGTCTGTCGCGACGTAGCGCTCGAAGCTGGCGGCCAGGTTCTGCTCGTTGTAGCTGTCGTAGAACTTCCTCGTCATATCCTTCGGGTTGTCCGAAAGTGTCACTGGCTTCCTCCTCGGGTGCGGAGCGAATCGTCAAACGCGGCAAGCGCGCTCATGGGACGGTGTGCTGGTTCAAGAGACATTGGTGGGATCGTGGTCGCACTTGGCCTGCAGAGATTTGGAAAGCTTCGTCTGCCAACGAGATACCGACGCGCCGCGGGGACTCGGGGTATGCCCCGGCGCGGGGGCGTGCGCGATTCTGGGCACACCGACCACCTCCCATTCCGCGGTGGGCGTTGCCGGCGCGGCTTACAGAAGCTGCTAGTAACCTCGGTCACATTACGATGACGCCGACGACATTGTCAAATAGTTTTCACACACGTAAGTGGAGTTGTCGTCGCTCGCCATCACCGCCGATAGAGCGCGATTTCGATGCGTACGACGACATCTATTCGTCGTCCGGGATGAGCGGGGTGACACGGTATTCGACCAAGGTGCGCATCACCAGCGACGTTGTGGTCCGCTCGATTCCATCGATCTCCAGTACTTGACCGGCTATCCGGTAGAGATCGTCGGCATCGCGCGCAACGACCTGGATCAGCAGATCCATCGCCCCGCTCAGTCCTTGCACTTCTAAGACTTCGGGAATCGCATTCAGATCGGCGGCAATTGCGGAAAGTTTTCGTTGCGTCACGTTCGCGAACAGGTATGCGCGTAGTGGAAAGCCGAGAGTTGCCGGGTCGATGCATCGTTCAAACGAGTCCAGGGCGTTGCGCTCGTCCAGTCGGCTCAGTCGTGCCTGAATGGTGTTCCGCGACAATCCTGTTCGATCGGCGAGAGCGACCGCGCTCGCACGGGGTTCGGCGATGAGTGCCCGAAAGATGCGGACATCGATCGGATCTGCGCGAAAGGCCTGAACCATGACGCCAACCTCCAATTCGGTGGGCTCCCAGCTTGTCGAATCGACAAGCGCTGGGCCCACGACTCCGGGTGCACATTGGCATTATGCACACAATAGCGCGGCATGGTTGCGCGAAAGGCGAGCACCTAGCCACACTTGTTGCGCGATCTGTACACGTTCGCGCAGAGAAGGAGTACACCGATGACCGCGGTCACCGAGCCCGAGCACAGCCTCGGTGGGTCTATCGATCTTGAAGCACTGGCGGAAATCGAACGTCGCACGCTGTGGTTGTCGACGGCCATGATCCACCACGCGAACCGGGTGCGTCCCAACACATCCGGACTCAAGGTCGGGGGACATCAGGCGTCGTGCGCGTCGATGGTGTCGATCATGACCTCGCTGTGGTTCGCGGCGCTGCGTTCCGATGACCGGGTTTCGGTCAAGCCGCACGCCTCACCGGTATTACACGCGATCAATTACCTGCTCGGTGAGCTGGACGAGTCTTATCTGACCACGCTGCGCCAGTTCGGTGGCTTGCAGTCATATCCAAGCCGGTCCAAGGACCCCGATCCGGTCGACTACTCCACGGGATCGGTCGGTATTGGTGCCACGGCGCCAATCTGGGGAACGATGGCACGCCGCTATGTCAACACCACCCTCGGCGCCGACGCGGGCACCGGCCGGCAGTACTCACTGGTCGGCGATGCCGAACTGGACGAGGGCGCGGTGTGGGAGGCGATCGTGGATCCCGGCATCGTCGATCTTGGCGAGGTGGTGTGGATCGTCGACCTCAACCGGCAGTCGCTCGACCGGGTGGTGCCGAACATCGCCGCAGGCCGGCTGGAATCGATGTTCGAGGCTGCGGGTTGGCAGGTGATCACAGTCAAGTTCGGCGGCCTGCTTGAGTCGCTGTTCACCCGGCCCGGCGGTGACGTGTTGCGAACCCGCATCCTGGAGATGTCGAATCCGGAGTATCAGCGGCTGCTGCGCTGCGACGCGTCGGAACTGCGCGTCCGTCTGCCCGGAACCGGTCCTGATAACGGGCAGATCGCGGAACTGATTGCTGGTCTGGATGATTCGACACTGCTGGCCGCGATTCGCAATCTCGGCGGGCATGATCTGCAGGCTCTCATTGATGCCTACGGGCGCATCGATGACACCCGGCCCACTGTGATCATCGCCTACACGATCAAGGGCTACGGTCTGCCATCGCAAGGTCATCCGCAGAACCATTCGTCGCTGCTGTCGGTCGAGCAGTATGAGTCACTCGCCGCCGAGCTTGGTAGGGATCCGCAACAGCCCTGGGGCCGGTTCGACGAGGGGACCCCGGCCGCGCAGTTGTGCTCGCACGTGGCGCGGGGGCTACATCGGCAACCGGCTCCCACCTCGGTGGTACCTACCGTCCCAACAGATTTCGGCCGTACCCCCAAGGGCACGGCCACCACGCAGGCAGCACTGGGCCGGGTATTGCTTGACCTGAGCCGGGCAGCTCCGGAGGCGGCACGTCGAACAGTTACCGTGAGCCCCGACGTCAGCTCCACCACGAATCTGGCGGGCTGGATCAACAAGGTCGGTGTGTGGTCGACCGCGGAACGCTACGACTGGTTCGCCGACGACGCCGAGACCCTCATGCACTGGCGAGAGCAGCCCACCGGGCAGCACATCGAACTGGGCATCGCCGAAACCAACCTCGTCGGCCTGATCGGCGAGTTGGGCGCCACCTGGAGCCGCTGGGGTGAGCCGCTGTTCCCGATCGGCGTCCTCTACGACCCCTTTGTCGAGCGCGCTTTGGAACCGTGGACCTACGGCATATACGCGGGTGGGCAGTCAATCCTGATCGGGACTCCGTCGGGGGTTACCCTCGCTGCCGAAGGCGGAGCCCACCAATCGATTACGACGCCGTCGGTAGGCATCGAAACGCCAGGTTTGATCTCGTATGAGCCTGCGTTCGCCATCGACGTGGAATGGACGCTGCTGGCCAGCCTGGCCCGGCTGGGCCGGCCCGACGGCACCTCCGCTTACCTTCGGCTGTCCACCCGGCCGGTCGACCAGCAGCTCGCCGAGGTGCCCGAAGACCTGGCTGCACGCGAGCGCCGTCGAAAACAGGTTGTGGCCGGCGGATATCCGATCGTTCGCAGGGATGGCGCGGTGGTGACCATCGTCGCGATGGGCGCGGTGATGACCGAAGCGCTTGCAGCCGCCGAGCGTCTGGGTTCAGCCGGTGTCGTCGCCGACGTCGTTTGCGTCACCAGCCCGGGGCTGCTGTTCGAGGCAATGCAGGCCCGGCAGGGTCGTGGCACCGCCGAGAGTTGGATCCTCGATCAGCTGTTCCCCGTCAACCGGGCGACCCCGATCGTCACCGTCCTCGATGGGCATCCCCACACGCTGGCGTTCCTGGCCGGCGTCAATCGCGTGCACCACGTCGCGCTCGGCGTAAGCCGGTTCGGACAGGTCGGATCGCTAGACGAGGTCTACAGATACCACGGTCTAGACGCCGACAGTATCGTCGCTGCCGCGCTCGACGTTCTCGGCGCCGCAGGTGAAGCCGCAACGACGCGAGCCGATTCGTGACGACAATAAGTCAGGCCGAGACCAGTGTGCCGCTGCCCGACCTCGGCGAAAGCGTCACTTCGGCCACCGTGACCCGCTGGTTGAAACAACCAGGTGACGAGGTCGCCCTCGACGAGCCGATGCTCGAGGTGTCCACCGACAAAGTGGACACCGAGATCGTCTCGCCCGCAGCAGGAACATTGCTGCGCATTCTCGCCGACGAAGACAGCGTCGTCGCCGTCGGCGAACCCCTGGCTGTCATCGGAGCAGGAAACCCCGCCGCTCCGGTGACGACGCCTGTTCCCGCCGAGGAGGTGGTGCCCGATCGGCGGGAACAGGCACACCAAGTGACCGCGGCGGATCCGGTCGAACCCGAATCTGTCGCGGCGGCAACGACATCCACGGCAGTCAGCGCACCCGCCGCGACTTCGGCGCCGGAGCCAGTCCGTTCCTCTGACTCGACCATCGAGAAACTGCCGCGAATCCGGCAGACCATCGCGCGCCGCATGATGGAGTCGCTACACACCTCGGCGCAGTTGACCACCGTGCTGGAAGCCGACGTCACCGCGGTCGCGGCCGTGCGCGCCCGGCACAAGGACGATTTCCTGCGGCAGACCGGGATCAAGCTGTCGTTTCTGCCGTTCTTCGCGAAGGCCGCCGTGGATGCGCTTGCCGATCACCGCGTCATCAACGCCTCCTTGAACGCCGACGCCACCGAGGTGATCTACCACCATGTGTGCCATCTCGGCATGGCCGTCGACAGTCCGAAGGGGCTGATGGTACCGGTGATCCGAAACGCCGAGAATCTGAGCGTCAGCGGTCTCGCGCGTGCCATCGCGGATCTGGCCGGCCGGGTGCGCGACGGCACGGTCGGCGTCGACGAGCTGTCCGGCGGCACCTTCACCATCACCAACACCGGCAGTCGTGGTGCACTATTCGACACTCCGATTATCAACCAGCCGCAATCGGCCATCCTCGGGCTTGGCGCAGTAGTGGAACGAGTCGTGCCGACGCGCGTCGACGGCAGCATGCAGATCAGCGTGCGATCGATGGCGT
Organism: Mycobacterium sp.; assembly: GCF_035697385.1. Lineage (GTDB taxonomy): Bacteria > Actinomycetota > Actinomycetes > Mycobacteriales > Mycobacteriaceae > Mycobacterium. Next base: position 41,092 of record NZ_DASSCY010000317.1, read on the forward strand.
ATTTGTCGCTCAGCTACGACCACCGACTGGTCGACGGCGCCGATGCCGCCAGGTATCTGGGCGCGGTGAAGAATCGCCTCGAAACCGGTTTCAGCGCATCAGATATTTGAGCAGAGCTCGTACTATTGCGTTGAATCGTTGTCGACTATGTTCGTCTCGAACGAGCAGATTCCCGAGAATCCCGATGGCGCAGGCTCGTCGCATCGCTCGAAGCTGAGATGTGCTGTTGGGCGGCGCCGGAGCTGCTACAGATCCCTATCGCGAGCTTGGGCCCACTGTTCACAACGGCGCTGAGTCGCGGGCACGATCCAGGCCGTAAAGACGGCTGTTGAAATCACCATCGTCCAGAACATCGCTTGGCTCTCAGTGTTTATGAGACATTGGCACCTCGCGCCGTCATATGACGGGCACTGCTGCTTCCTCGAGAGGCTCCACTCCCGGCAGACGCAGGAAGTCCCCGCCCAGCGCCTCGCGCGTCAGGGCGTCGACGTCGTTGTCACCGAAGATGGTCTCGCTTTCGATCAGACCGCCGGCGAACCGGAACTCTGCGAAGCTGCACTTCTTCCGTTTCTGCCCATCGCCGTCATCGACATCCCACTCGAAGACGACGATGACCGACTCATCGACGATCCAGTGGCGGATTGTCGACGACGTGACAGCATCGCCAAACTCGGCGGTGGCCACCATGCGCTTCCACATCTCGAGGACCGCGTCGCGACCACTAACCCGCAAGCCCAGCGGATAATGCAAGTAGTAAGGATCTGCCGACATCGTCGCCATGCAACCATCCCAATCGGCGCGAACCTCGCACTCCGTATGGCGATTGACCAGCTCGATCATTTCCTTCGCCCCGAAGCTGGTAGTCATGGGTTCCCTTCGATCTCTGGTAGACGCATTGCGTCGGCGAGTGTTGTCGGCTGCATTCGCGAGATACTGACAATTGTATAAAATGTTCGACGTTGTAGTCAACGAATGCTTCACTGAAGCTTGGGCCGTCTGTCGCTGGTTCAGCGTCACCGCAGCCACGTTCGAGGCCGAGGAGCCGAGGGTCAACCACACCGAAATATGAGATATTCGAGCCTATTTCGACATCGTCGACAAGGCATGAGCACAGAACACCACGAGTCTCGGATCCGATGCGTGGAGTGCTCTGAGCGCAGAAGGTCAGCCGAACAGGATGTCGGCGACTCTCTTGGTGTCCATGTACTCACGCACCCGCGAGATCAGGTCGCCCTCGAACTCGAACACGAGGTGGTACTTGTTGCTGTAGTGCTTGCCATTCTTCAGGTCGGCAGCGGACTCGGTTTCGACCGAGACCCGGTCGCCCTCTGCGATGAAGCCGACCGGAGTGAACTTGATCGGGGGGACAACCATCGCAGCCTGTCCGGCGATCATCTGCTCGATCGCTGCCCTGTCATGGTCGCCAGAGAGGGGCAGATCGCCGGCCACCCACCACGTTACGTCGTCAGTCAGCCGCGCCAGAATGGCGTCGACATCTCCGCCCTCGAGTGCCTTCAAGAGCTCGGCGACTACGGCCTTGTTCTGCTCTGGGCTCATGGGTGAATTCCTTTCCCTCTGCTGTGGACTCAATACAGATCTGTGCCGGGCTCAAGTCCGCAGAGAACGCGGCCGTAGAGTTCCGCAGCCGTCGAGTGGATAAGGAAGGCGTGCACGGACAAGGCCCCGATGTCGCGGACGATGCGTTGCGTCGGGTCCTTGAGGTGGATGGCGCTCGCACCGGATGCGCGCCGCGCGATGTCGATGACCTCGCGGCAGAGATCGACCACCCAGGCGACGTCGGCACGGATTCGAACCCGCTCCTCCAACTCGAGCGGTCCGTCGGCGAGCTTCATCGCCGTATCGCGGGCCCGCTTGGCGTGGAAGCGTGCCTGATCGAACTTCATCGAGGCCTCGGCGAGCTGGAAGTGCGTGACCGCAGCGTCAGCCGCACGCGTATAGCTGGTGTAGGTGATGCCCTTCTTGTGGATGCGCTCACGGAGCAATGTGAGAGCTTGGCCGGCGAGACCGAGCGGAGCGCCGACGCTACCCGCGTTGAAGAATGGGATGGTCGGGATCTGATAGAAGGGATCGGCAAAGTCGGCCGACGGCTGCGGCGAACTCGGCCGCGCAACTCGATGGTTGGGAACGAACTTGTCCGTCACGGTCATCGAATTCGAGCCCGTCCCCGCCAGGCCGGAGACCTGCCAGTCGTCGGCGACAACGCAGTCTTCCTTAGGTACCAGGAACGTCGCGACCTCGGGAGGGTTGTCACCGTCCGTGATGAAGGACAGGAAGATGACCCACTGCGCATGATGCTGGCCGGAGCAGAACCGCCAGGTACCGGACAGACGGAAACCCCCGTCGACGGGAACCGCCTGCCCGGTGGGCGTGAACGACTGCGCGACCTTGGGGTACTCGTGTGCGTAAACCTCCGCGTTCGCCTCGTCGGAGAACGCTGTCAGCATGTACAAGTTGCCGATGTAGATGCTGGCGACCCAGGCCGTTGAACCGCAGGCCTTCGCGAGCTCCTCCGCCACATCGCTGAAGGTGTCGATCGACCCTTGGTGGCCGCCCCGAGCGCGCGGCGCGAGCAATCTGAGCAGGCCGGCCTCGTCCAGTAGCCGGACGGTCTCATCGGGGAGGCGCCCGAGACGCTCCGCCTCGGCGGCCAGGCCGCCGATCTCCTGGGCGACTGCGGCTGCTGCCTTGACCACGGCCTCATGGTTGGTGTGCGGGCTCAATGTCTCGGTCATGTCGTTGGTCCCTCTTGTTGGCTCACGGGTTCACCCGGCACCGTATTCCCGGGTGGACGATTATGTCAAAGATTCGTCGGTACTGACAGAACGGCGGCGACCAGCGTGAGAGCACCCAGTAGAGCCGGTACGGAGGTTTCGACCGCCTTGTCTTTGCCGCGCACGTGATAGCCGACGGCGATCGCCATCATGACCGTCAATCCGGCGGCCGCCGCTATACGCAACGGGATCCACCACAGCCCCAGCACAAGTCCTGCGGCGGCGGCAATCTCGAGAAGTCCAGCCGTGACATGCAGGCGGCGCGAGATGCCCAGCTTCCGAGCGCTCTTTTCGAGCGCCTCGACTCCGACCAACTTGGCGACTCCGGACAGGAGAAAGGCGACCGCCAAGACGCCGGACAATATGGCGACGAACGACTGCATGGTTTAGTCCTCCGGTATCGGGAATGTTGGAGTGCCGGAAGCATACCCGGATAGCAGACTATTGTGAAGAATTATCAACGTTTGCGTAAGGAGATGTGGCGATGGCGGCAACGGTGAGGCTCGACGGGGAGGGCGGCATGGCGTTCGGCAAGGCCCTGCTGCGGGAGTTGACACGCTGATGCGTTGGGTGACTAGAGAGAACGTACATCTGGATCGAGTGGCATCGCCGTGGCTCATCCGGAGGAGCATCGATCCGGATGCGGAGTTCGTGTTCATTGACCCGGACAAGCCATGGCCCACCGATGCGATTCCGTTCGCCTTACCCGGGGCGGAGATCGGGATGCATGACGAGAACGGTTCCACTTTCGACAAGTTGCTGCGGCGCTACCAGCTCGACGATCCGGTTCTGCACGACATCGCGGATGTAGTGCGCGCCGGCATCCGACACTTGTTCGGGGAGGACCAGCAAGGTGCCACGCCCGAGACCCTCGGGTTGGGCATGGCTCTATTGGCCTTGTCTGAGGGCCTCATGCTGCGGTGGCCGGCGGATCACGACAATATTGAGGCCTCCTGCGAGATCTACGATGCGCTGTATGCCTACTTTTGGGCACGCCGGCTGGATCCCCGATCAGGACCCGAAACGTTCTGGGAGCGGATGGCCGGCCTTCGTGCCGCATGGCGAACAAGAGCTGATGCGACGACATGAACGCCAACCCGACCGGGCTGCGGCATGAACTGGAGATCAGGAGACTGATCGATGGTTGGGCGATTTGGCGCGACTCGTTCGATTGGGAACGCCTCCGGTCGGTCTGGCACGACGACGGACGGATGGTGACGTTGTGGTGGCACGGGCCCCGTGACGAGTTCATTCGCCTGTGCCGCGACGCAGCCGAACGGGGCGCGAAAGTCAGCCACTTCCTCGGCGGCTCGGTTGTCGATGTGCTTGGCCACCGGGCCGTCGCGCAGACCAAAGTGAGGATAGGCCAGCGTGCACTCGTCGACGGCGTGCTGTGCGATGTGGAGGCCAGCGGCCGCTTCTATGACTTCTTCGAATGTCGAGATGACAAGTGGGGCTTGGTCCTTCGCCAACCGATCTACGAACACGATCGCCTCAGCCCAGTCAATCCCACGGAGACCGTGCAACTCGACACGGCGTTGCTGGACAATCTTCCAGAGGGATACCGCCATCTCGCGTACGTTCAAGCGAGGATGGGATTTCACATCGATCTGAACATGCCCGGTCCGTGTGGCAGTCAGGCCGACTCCCTCTACGCCAGTGGTGCGCGCTGGCTGCGCGGTGCACCACTCGATCGTTGAAACCCGTTGAACGACAGTCGCTAACAAGCGGTTGACACGGTGCATCGATCTCCGGCATCTCGAGGCCAGCGACCGGCGCAACTGGGGGGCCAATCCTACTGTTGCTTACACATACGACGATAGATTAACGTAGGTGTCGAGGAACACAGCCGTTCTGACGGCTGTGCAGTTCGTCCGGTCGACAAGGAGATAAGGGCGATGACGACAGTCGGTTTCGTTGGAGTGGGTCGTCTCGGCCTGCCCTTGGCGTGTTCATTGCTCGATGCGGGCTTCACGGTGGTTTGCACTAATCGCGGCAACGCCGAACTCCTCGTCGCGCGCGGGGCAACAGTGCCGGGTGACGGGTCGGTATCGGCTGTCGCTGAGGCCGCGGACGTCGTCGCTAGTTGCCTGCCGTCTGTTGCCTCGTTCGACGAGGTCACATCCGAGCTGCTCGCGGTCGATGACCCGCCGCCGCTGATCGAAATGAGCACACTGCCCGTATCTGAGAAGGAAAGGGTACGCAAGCAGTTCAACGAGCGCGGCTCGGAATTATTCGATGCACCGGTCAGCGGCACACCGGCGATGGCGCAAGCCAAGATCGCGGTGATCTACGCCAGCGGAGACAGCTCGGTACACGACCGGTTGAAAGACGTCTTCGCGGCAATGTCGCCGAACTACTGCTTCGTGGGGGAATTTGGGACCGGCACCAAGATGAAGCTGGTCGCCCAGTTCCTGGGCCTCGTCCACGTGACGGCCGCGTCACAGGCCATGGCGTACGCGCACTTGGCGGGTCTCGACCTGCATCAGGTTGCAGAGCTCATCTCCGCGAGTCCCGGCGCCATGTCAGGCCAATTCAAGATACGGGCCCCGCTCATCGCGTCGGGCCAGTTCGAAGGGCGGCTCGTTACCGTCGACATGAGTTTGAAGGACGTCGACGAAGTCATTGCCTACGGACAGTCGATCAATGCGCCCGTCGACTTGATCAGCATCGTCGGCGAACACTTCCACAAACTCGCCGCTGACGGCCATGGAGCATCTGACCCCGCGACCCTGTTCAAGGCCTTCGTCGGCTGATCAGATATGCGATGCCGTCGGCGGGGCAGGGCGGTTGTTCGTCGGCATCTGGGCAGTACCGACGGACAAAATTCAGTAGTGAACTCAGTAGTCCTGACGTCGTACAGTCGTCCGCGCCGTGCCAAGGTGTGACGATGACCACACTGGCAACGCCGCCTCGGGCAGAAGTAACGGCTCGGCTCGAGGCCAGACCGAACCCCATTGGCCGAGCAGTCGGGCCGCGACCCGATGCGGCCGTATTGCAGCAGTTGATCTCCGAAACCATGTGGGATCTGCGGAAGGCCACACACAGCCAGGATGCGTTCGCCGCTCGGCGCGCCACGCGGCGCATGACGGCGCTCCTCGACGAACTCGCGAACTCCATGATCAGCGAATATGCGTCGACGCCCACACCGGCCCTGTAGTTACCGACTCGCATGCGCCCTCTGATCTTCGGCGCTGAACACGGCTGCCGCCTGCCGGCCATGGATTTTACTTTGCCGTTAAGCTTTGAGCGTGGCAGCTAACAAGCCGGGCTCGAAGGCGACTCCGAAGGCGACCGCGAAGGCGACGAAGTCGCGGCCGGCCCCGAAAGCCGCTGCTGCGACCCGCACCGACGACGCACCTCGCAACACATCGCGCCGAGGTCTGGTAGAGGACCAGATCTTCACGGAAGCGGCGCGCCTGTTCGCCGAGCGTGGGTTCGCGGGGACGAGTCTGCAGGATGTCGCCGATGCGATGGGCATGACACGACCCGCCTTGTACTACTACGTCAAGAGCAAGGACGAGCTGCTTGCTCGGCTGGTCACCGAGACGACCGAAGCCCCCGCGGCCGAAATCAAGCGTCTGGCCACTCACCCCGGTAGTGAGCCAGCCGCGCGATTGCGCGGCGTTGCACACGCCATCGCCCTGCGGCGGGCGAACGATCCCGGGCGCTTCCAGATGTTGGTCCGCTCAGAAGCGGAACTCCCGGACGATCTCGCCCGCTCGCAGCGCGCGGCCCAGCGGGCGACGCTGCGGGAACTCATCCTGCTTATCGAGGAGGGCATCGAGGCCGGTCAGTTCCGGCCGGTCGATCCGCGAACCACCGCGCTTGCGGTGATCGGCATGTGCAACTGGATCGCCTGGTGGCAGCAATCGCTGGGCGAGCACACCCCGACCGAGGTGGCCGAGCAGATTGCCGATCTCGCCCTGGGCATGGTTCGTTCGCCCGACGGGCACCTACCAGGCGCGATTGGTCCACGTGCGGCGATTGCGCAACTTCGTGCGGACTTGGACTACCTCGAGCGGACACTCGACCAGCAAAAACAATCGAAGACCACGGAGAAACCGAGAGCCCGTCGGCGGTCGGGTTGATGCCCGCGTTATAACAACCGGCATCGCCCTGGATGTAGCGTCGGTTTATGCACGTGCGGTCGCTGGGCAAGCTCCCTGCCGAAGTCACGAACTTCGTCGGGCGTGAGCGTGAGCTGGCTCAGGTGCGGCGTGCGCTTACCGCTACTCGGCTGCTTACCCTGACCGGGCCCGGCGGAGTGGGAAAGACCAGGCTCGCACGCCGGGTCGCCTGTGACGTGCATCCGGCCTTTCCGGACGGTGTATGGCTGGTGGAGCTCGCCGAGTTGGGGCAGGGAGACCTGCTCGCGCTCCATACGGCGGTAACGCTCGGGCTCACCGACACCTCGGGCGACCCCGCTCAGAGGCTGGCGGAGTACCTGTCCGACAAGACCATGCTGCTCGTCATCGACAACTGCGAACATCTGATCCAACCGGTGGCAAGCCTGATGAGCAGACTGTTGACCGCGGCGCCTGGACTGCATGTTCTGGCGACCAGTCGCCAAGTTCTTGGCAGCGAGGGTGAATACCTGTTCGAGGTGCCGCCGCTATCCGTGCCGAGGTCGTCTGCGCTGGACCGGATCGAACCGGCGGATCTCCACTCCGAAGCGGTAGATCTGTTCCTCGATCGCGCGGCGGCGGTGCTTGCCGTCCTCCCTGACGGGCCGGAATTCCGGCGGTCGGTCATTGAGATCTGTCGCCGGCTCGACGGCATCCCATTGGCGATCGAACTGGCTGTCGCCCGCTTGCGGGCCTACTCGGTGGGGGAGATCCTGCTGCGCCTCGAACGTTCGTTGGACGTGCTGACCACAGGACCACGGTCGGCTCCCGCCCGGCATCAGACATTGAAAGCCACCATCGACTGGAGTTTCGAGCTGTGTTCGCCGGTGGAACAGCTGTTGTGGGTCCGGTTGTCGGTCTTCGCCGGCGGATTCGACCTCGACGCGGCAGAATCCGTGTGCGCCGACGATCGGCTACCCCGAGACGATGTCTTCGATCTTGTGGCCGGCCTCGTCGACAAGTCCATCCTGCGGAGGCAGGACGCGGTTTCGGGGCGTGGTGCCCGCTTCTCGATGCTGGAAACGATGCGCGAATACGGCAAGGAACGGCTCGCGACGTTGGGCGAGGCCAGAGAGGTCCGACTTCGCCACGTTCGATACTTCGCGGCGCTAGCACAGCGCGGCCACGATGACTTCTTCACCGAACGGGAGATCCCGTGGTTTCAGGACATTCGTGCGAACCATGCGAATATCCGCTTGGCATTGCAGGAATGTATCTCCGGCGTCGGTGAGCCACGGGTGGCGCTGTCCATAGCCGCCGTCCTGCGCATGTTCTGGGCATCGCCGGGACTGGTCGTGGAAGGCTGCCAATGGTTGCGAAAGGCTCTCGCGGCCGACACTGAACCGTCGGCGGCCCGCGCAGAGGCGCTGTGGGTACTCGCGTACATAGAAGTGCTACTGGCAGAAGTAGATTCGTCATTGAAAAGCATGGCCGAGTGCAGAAAGCTCGCCGGCGAGTACTCACTGGATCGCATCAACGCAGCGCTGACCCTGTGTCCGGTAATGGCCGAATTCTTACTCGGTGACACGCGCGCGGCGCTGTCCGCTGCGGAGAACGCGGTCGCCGCGGGGCGCTCGGTGAATGACCCTGCCATCACCGGGGAGGCGATGTTTTTCGCTTCGGCGATGGCGTTCGCACTGGATGATTCGCGCGCTGACAACCTGGCCATCGACGCATTGACTTTCATGCAGGCGCACGGTGCTCAGCTTTGGCGTGGATCGGCGCTCTGGATCAACGGTCTGATGCACTGCCGCAAGGACCGCCGTGAGGTCGCCGTCGACTGCTTCACCACGGCGATGGTGATCTTCAGACAAATGAACCATGATCTTGGGACCGCAATGTGCCTGGATGGAATGGCTTGGGCAGTAACGCTTTCCGGCGACTACGTCCGCGCCGCTCGACTACAGGGTGCAGCAGATGTGATATGGCGGGCGGGGCCGCTCCGGATGCCATACCAGTTCGACCGAGCCGAGATACGAGAAATGGTTGAGGCGCAGATTCGCGAAGGCATCGGAGATGCTGCATTCGACCAAGCATTTGTGGACGGAATGTCACAGCCGCTCGACTCTCTGATCGGGTCACACGGCGGCCATGAAGTCCGCGGGGAGTCCGCCGCGGATTCGGTCATCTCCGATCAGCTCCAGTCGCTCACCCAGCGGGAACGCAAGGTGGCCGAGCTTCTGGCGAAGGGGATGCGTAACCGCGAGATTGCGGCGGCTTTGGTGGTTTCGCCCCGGACGGTGGAGTCGCATGTCCAGAACATCCTCACCAAACTGGGCTTCCATTCGCGCACCCAGATCGCGGCGTGGGTTAGTCGGGCACAGCTGAGCGACAGATAGGTCGCTGAGCGCAGACCGGGTGAGCGTGGGGCGTCACGAAACGTCCTCGGTCTCGCCGGGAACGGCGACCGGCAGTTCGTAGTGGATCTCCGCGGCACGGCGCAGGATGCGCCACTGGCCCGCGCGGCGCTCGAAGATGTCGCGATAGGTCGCCGCGATGCTGACACGACGGCCGTCGGGGCCGGTTCCGGCGGCGAGCACGTCGGATACCCCATCGGCATGATCGGTGTCGGAGAAGGTCAGCGATGTGTTGGTGGTCCAGTGGTGGCTCTCGGGTAGCTGTGTCTCCCAAATGATTTCGCGTATGAAGTAAAGGATCTCGTCGATGCCGTGGTAATCGCCGATCGGCTCACCCATCATGAGCGACGCGTCGGGGTGCCAGACCGCGGCAAATCGATCCAACTCATGCTTGTCGACTCCGTGGCAGTATTCGGCGAGCAGCCGCTGGATCGCGGCGCGGCTCTCGAGTTCGTCGATGCGTGCCTCAACGGATCGCGATGGAAGGGCAGTTTCGGTCGCTTGGCTCATAGTCGGTCCTCTCCGATCACACGACGGACTTTGTGTTGCGGCTGCGGTAGCGGAGTCGTTGCCAAATGCCTCGGAGCCGTTGCCAGATGCTGGTCGGGACGTCGGCCTGAGCACCGGCTACTGGCGCTTCGTGTGCAGTGGCGACGGCCTCGATGCTGTCCCTCAACTTCTCGGCGAAGCCCCTTGCCAGCTTCGGCAGCAGCGGCGTCGCCATCGCCTCCCAGGCGGGTGCCATGGGACCCTGGCCGTTGATCGAGACCTCGAGCTCGATTTCCGTGCCCCCATCGGGCCGTGAGTGGGCCTTGTACGTCCCGGCGCCCTCCACGGGGTCGTTGTCCAGTCGATAGGTGAACTCGACCAGATCGGGTCCCTCCCAGCGATCGATCCGGACCAGGACGTTGACCGTGCGGACCATCGCCGCGACGCCGACCTTCAAGGTCCAGCGCGAGTTCATCTCGTCGATCACTTCGAACTCGCGATAGCCCGGCATGGCGGCCGCCCAGTTGGACATGTCGCTGACGTAGTCCCAGACCTGATCCGTTGACGCGTCGATCCCCAGGGTGAGCGAATGATCGATCACGCCAACTCCTCCGATGGCTTCCCGGCCGCGTGACGGGCAGATAGCCAGCCTTGTGTCATGCCTCGGGTATTGGAGAAACCACTTTGGGAGCCCGCGCCCTGATCCAGCCGCGCGGACGAACCGCCGACCGCATAGACGCCCGGAATGGGGCGATCGTCATAGTCGATCACTCGGCAATGCTCGTCGATCAGAAGGCCCGTCGACGAAATGCCGCCACCGCTCACCCGCTCCAGCCGGATCGCATAGAACGGCGCCTGTGCGACGGGGCCGAGGTTGGGGTTGGGCTTGTTGTTGACATCACCGCACATGTATTTCGCCCACGGCTTCTCACCGCGGTGGAAATCGGGATCGACGCCAGCCTCGCAATAGCCGTTGAAGCGGTCGACCTCGGCCACCAGCCCCTCCGGGTCGATCCCCGTGCGTGTCGCCAGCTCCGCCAGCGTGTCAGCCTTGACCGCCAGGCCATCGGGCAGGTCCTGGCCGGGCATGATCGAGCCGAACGGATATTTGGCGCGCGATTGCGCGTCCTGAATGATCCAGCAGGGGAAGTTCGGTTGACTCTGGTTGCTCCCGTCGAAGTAGTCGACGGCGAAAGCCAAGGTGCGGTAGAAGGATTCGTCGCCGAAGCGGCGGCCCGCGCGGTTCACGACCAGCGCATGAGGAAGGCCCATCTCCGTCAGGGTGTTGCGCCATAGCGGCCGGCCGTCCTCGATCTCCTCGCCGGGTATCGAATAGCCGAGCATCGAGACGTCGGGCACGCGCGCGACCTGTGCACCCAGGCGTCCTGCGAGCCGGAGGTGTGCGCCATCGATCTCGGGGCCCAGCATGGAGTGGACGTCGACATGCTGACTCAGGCGCTTCTCGAAGCCTTGATTTCCGTCATAGCCGCTCGTCGCGATCACCACGCCGCGCCGGGCGCGGACGAAGTAGTCCTGTCCGTCACGCCGGCTGGCTACGCCGACCACCCGTCCTTCGTCATCCTGGATCAGCCCAACCACGTCGGTCTCGGTGAGCAGAGGGATGTCGCGATCCAGCGCCGCCTTGACGAAATAAGCGGCCAGCCCCGGGCCAAGGCAACGCTCGTCCTGCGCCAGCCTGCCGGCCATGACGCCGAAATCCCAGTTCGCGAAGTTCGCGATGCCGCCGGCGCCGAACATGTCCTTGTGGGACATGCCGTAGGGCACGTGCGGCGAGACGCGTACTCGACTCTGCCAGTCGCCGAGACTGGCTGCGGGGAACGGCTCTACCTCGATGAAGCGCCCCTCCGGCACGCCGTCCGCACACTGCGGCCAGAGATAATCGGAGAAGTCGCGGATGAGTGACCAGCGCACGCCCGCGTTCTCTTCGAAGAACTTGAGCGCGATCGGGCCATGCACCGCCTGCGAGCGGATCAAACGCTCATCGCCGAAGCCCGCCGAGAGCCAGCGCATGTAGCCGAGGCCGGCCTCGGCCGAGTCGCTCAACCCGGCTGCTTCCGCAAGGTGGTTCCCCGCGACCCAGAGCTCGCCGAACGAATAGGCGGTAACGCCGCCCACCAACGCCGAACGCTCGAGCACGACCGCTTCGATGCCGTATTCGTTGGCTGTGATCGCCGCGCTCAGGCCGCCGATCCCGGATCCGATCGCCACCAGATCTGTTTCCATGTCCCAACGGTCGGGCACCGGAAACTTCAGTGTTTCCATGCTATTTCACCTCATTGTTCTTGCCGAGCAGTTCGATCGTGGGCGAAGCTGGAAGAGTAGACTCCGACCCGGTGTTGACACATTAGTTTAAAAACTGTCAAATGTGTAGAGCCGCCGTGTGTCGTGAAAATACGCGCTCGAAATGTGCACTGCCTCATCTGCAGGTGCGCGCATAGGGTACGCCCACATGGTCGAGTGCGAGGCGTTGGATGGGCACGGATCGGCAACGTATTGAAGGGAGCTTGACCGATGAGCGAAATCGTCATCGCCGGTGCGGCGGGCTGGGCAGGAATCGAATTGGTCCGGGCGTTGGCCGCCGTTGATGCAGACTTCAGCGTGATCAGCCACAGCGACGCAGGGACAGAACGGCTGCACGCCGCCGGAGCGCGCGATGTGGTGCGGGCCGACCTGGCCGAACCGTCCACTCTCACGGCGGCGTTCACCGGGGCGCGTTCGGTATATGCGATCCCCCCGGCGCTGCATCCGCGTGAAGACGAACTCATCATCAACGCAGTGCGGGTGGCCGAGGCCTGCGGCGTCGAGCGTTTCACCTATCACTCGGTGATGCATTCCAATACGCCCTTCTTGCGCAACCATCTTCGGAAGGCCCGAGCCGAGTCGATTCTGCAATCGAGTCGCCTGAAGTGGACGATCCTTCAGCCGTCCATGTATGCGCAGGTGGTAATCGCAATGTTCGGTGGCCGGCCCGCCGGCGTCGTGGAGGTCCCGTTCAATATCGACGCCGAGATCGCAGTGCTCGATCTCGTCGAAAGCGCCGAGATCGGCGCCAAGATCTTGACGCAGCCCGGCGTTCACGACTACGCCACATACGAACTGGCCGGCCCACTCACGACGATGCGCCGCGCCGTCACTGCCGTGGCACGCGCCCGGGGGATCGACCTGCAGCCCGAAACCGCTCGCGTCGATCAAGGTCCGCTGCCGCCGGCCGCTCAAGAAAACTCCGAGGCGGCCGCCGACATGATTTCCACATTTGCCCACTACGACCGTCACGGTTTCTGTGGAAACCCGTTCGTCCTGACCCAGCTGTTGGGCCGCGCACCGGCCGCCTTCGACGACGTTGCCGCGCGTCAATTTGCCCGCGCCACACCCTAACTCGGATGAACCAGCCGGAGCTGCTGTGGCGAATCACCAGGCGGCTCAGCAGATTCGCGTAGATCCCAAAATCCGACCGGCCGGTCACTCGTCTCAAGGTCGGATCGGTGGCTTTCGCACGCCAGGTTGGAGGGACTGTGCTGTGGCAATCACGGGCCACATCGCGCGGACAACACGATCGGGAAGCTCCGGATCAAGCTGGCCTGTACGCAAGTATGCGGCGATATAGCTGCCGAAGAGGAGGTCGGCGAACACGTCCAGATCCAGGTCACCGCGGATGTGGCCGCGCGTCTGGAGGTGCCGCATGGCCTGAACGATCGTCTGAAGGGGCGGCTCGACCAGGTGCGCGCGGGCTACTTCATCCAACCCGGGAACGTGGCCCATGTCGGCGATGAGGTGGCCGATGAGGCCAGGGCCTCGCTGCCAGACCGCCGTGGGAACGATTCCGTGCAGAACCTTGACAAGTGCCTCAATCGGCGACATCTCGTCGATATCGGACAACGGATCGCCGGTCCGCGACTGCTGCAGAAGGGCATCGAGGGCGTCGATGACCAGCGCCTGCAGGTTCGGCCACCGCCGATAGATCGCCGGCCGGCCAACCCCGGCATCCGCAGCGATGTCGCCGATGGTCAGTCGCGCGTACCCGTCAGACGCGAGGCGCTCCAATGTCGCGTCCAGGATCGCCTTGTCGACAGCGGGATCACGCGGCCTGCCCGGGCGCCGCGGTGTGTCGCGCGTAGGGGTGGGCACAAGGCAAGAATAGCTTGAAAATTTATGTTACATGTCTGTACTGTAATCTAATCCAACCGGCGAACGCCCAACACAGAGGAACCGCCTATGTTGCAGACCGACACGCCATCGGTTCTCGCTCCGTTGGTGATCGAAGCACTAGGCCCTGCCGGGCCTTATCGGACCCGCAATCGCGTGTCGATCGCGGATGTCGTGGGCACGCCGGTCGCCGAATTGAGCCTGGTGCCCAGGCTGTACGTCGCCCGAACGATGGCCGCTCTGCGGGCGGCCCGGACCATGCCATTGGACGACCGGCTGGCTGCTCTGTCCCGTGCAGGCGATCTGTTCGCTACCGGCGAGGTCGCGGGTATGTCCGTCGCCCAGTACGAAGAAACCGTCTGCCGCCTGGGCACTCCGCTGTCGAACGTTCGGACCGCGATCGACACCATCCGGGCCAGCGCCGCCGCGGCATATCGGAGCGTGCGGGCCGCCCGCCCCATCGGCGCCGTCGAGGATTGGCGCGATCCACTGGTGCGGGACGGGCACGGGGTGTGGATCCGTCGGGGCGACGTCTTCGCCGTCCATGCCGCCGGTAATCATCCGGCGGTGCATTCGCTGTGGCTGGAGGCCCTCGCCCTGGGGTACCGGGTGGCTATCCGCCCCTCCCGCCGCGAGCCGCTCACCCCGCATCGACTGGTCACCGCCTTGCGCGAATCGGGTTTCGCCGATGACCACGTGGTCACATTGCCCACCGACTACGACGGCGCGGATGAGATCCTGCGCCAAGCCGACCTGAGCATGGTCTACGGCGGCCAGGACGTCATCGACAAGTACGCCGACGACCCGACGGTGCTGCCCAACGGGCCGGGCCGGTCCAAGATCCTCGTCACCGCGGACTCCGACTGGCGCGACTACCTCGATGTGATCGTGGAATCGGTCAGTTGGGACGGCGGCGTCGGGTGCATCAACACCACCGCCGTCTTCATCGAGGGTGACCCGAGTCCGCTCGCGCAGGCGCTGGCCGAACGCCTCGCGGCAATTCCGAGTCTGCCGCTGCAGGATCCGCGGGCGGTGCTGCCGGTCCATCCGGTTGACACCGCCAGGACATACGAGCGGCATCTCCTGGCGAAGGCCGCCGGCGCCAAAGCGTGGCTCGGCGGTGACGGCGTCGTCGACCCACTCGGCGACGGCAGTGCCGTCCTGCGGCCTGCGGTCTATCAGCTCGACAGCCCAACTGCCGAGCAGGCCGCGATCGAACTGCCTTTCCCGTGCGTCTGGGTCGCCCCGTGGACGCGTGGATCCGGGGCGGCGCCGCTCGCCAATAGCCTTGTGTTGACTGCGATCACACGGGATGAGCAGCTCCTCGATGAGCTGCTTGCCGATCCGTCGATCAAGAACCTGTACATCGGCGGGCACCCGACGTATTGGCAGCGACCGGGAATCCCTCATGACTCGTATCTCGCCGACTTTCTCATGCGCACCAAGGCCGTCATCCGAGGCTGATCGCCGAACTCACGACGAAATCGCATCCAAGGAGAATCCGCATGTCGAATCCGTCCACCGCCATCCTCGATATCCCGTTCGGCGAGACCCCCGATCCGCACGAGTTTCTTCAAGCCGCAATGCAATGGCACTTCAGCCCCGACACCGGATCACCGTTTTGGTTGAAACACGGCGAATCGCTGGATTTCGATCCGCGGCGCGATGTCAAGGAATTCACCGATCTGTCGCTGTTCCCCAACGTCACCAACGAACTGCGTGACGTCGCGGTACGTGATCTCATTCCCCAGGGATATGGCCCGACACCGCCAATCGCGGGGGTGTTCGAGAGCGGCGGCACCACCGGCGCGCCCAAACGCGTGGTCTTCCTCCAAGACTGGATGGACCAAATGACCGCCACCATCAGCACCCAACTCGACGCCGTCGGCGTCCCGCACGACGTGGATTGGCTGGCTATCACACCGACGGGTCCCCATGGGATCGGTCAGTTCATGGGCGCAGTGGCCGCACTCCGGGGCGGCATACGTTTCTCCATCGACATGGATCCCCGATGGGTGAAGAAGCTCATCGCGGACGGCAAATTCGATGGGGCGCGCGCCTATTCGGCGCACTTGATCGAGCAGTCCTCCTACATTCTGCAGACTCAAGAAATCGGCGTATTGGTGGCCACGCCTCCGTTGCTTGCCCAAATCGCCGAGGTCGAGCAGCTGGCGGAGCTGGTGAGACGGCAGGTAAAGGTCATTCTATGGGGCGGAACACGTTTCGACCCCGACACCGCCGACATTCTGCGCACCGAGGTCTTCCCCGAAATCCCGCTGTACGGGTTCTTCGGCAACACCATGACGCTCGGCTCATTCACCGAGCGGATAGGCGACAACGACCTGTGCATCTTCGATCCGATCGCGCCGTGGCTGTCCTTTCGCGTAGTGAACCCCGATACGAAAGAGCCTGTAGCACTTGGCGAACGAGGACAGGTGGTGATGAACCATGTCAGCAAGTCGTTCCTGTTGCCGAACAATCTCGAACGCGACATGGCCACCCGCATCCAGGCGCCCGACGGGGCGGTGGGCGACTCTATCGCCGACGTTGGTCCAGTGGTTGCGTTTGACAACGAAACCGTCATCGAGGGTGTCTACTAGCGGTACTTGCGACGTCAGCGTAAAACTGTTTACTATATCGTGAATCTCTGGGAAGCGGCACCGCCAACGATGCTGAATCACATACCCGGCGACGTAAAATTGAACCAAACATGTTCTATTGCAGCGGGTTTCGACAATCGAGGAGCGAATGCCGATGAGTAAGGGATGGGCGGCCTCCGATATCCCCGACCAGACCGGGCGCGTTGCGGTCATCACCGGAGCCAACACCGGCCTTGGGTTTGAAGCCGCAGTCGTGCTGGCCGCCCGCGGCGCCCACGTCGTATTGGCGGTCCGTAATCCTGACCGGGGCGGGGAGGCAGCGGCACGGATCATCGCCGCGCATCCGGGCGCCGACGTCACGGTGCAGCAGCTAGATCTAGCTTCGCTAGATTCCGTGCGCACCGCTGCTGACCAACTGCGTTCAGCGCATCCGAGAATCGATCTGCTGATCAACAATGCTGGCGTGATGTACCCCCCGAGATCTAGCACAAAAGACGGCTTCGAGCTACAGCTGGGGACCAACCACCTCGGTCACTTCGCACTGACCGGTCTATTGCTCGACCGGCTGCTGCCGGTAGCGGGTTCGCGGGTGCTGACTGTCAGCAGCGTGGCACACAAGGTCAGCGCCCGAATCCACTTCGAGGACCTGCAGTTGGAACGCCACTACAGCCCTGAAGCCGCATATTCACAGTCGAAGCTCGCCAATGTGATGTTCACCTATGAACTGCAACGACGCTTGTCGGGCAAGGGAACAACGGTCGCGGTCGTCGCGCATCCGGGCCTCTCCGATACCGACCTCATCCGTGAGCCGCCGCTGTACTTCCGGGTGTTCTACACATTGACGCGACCATTCATCACGCAAAGCGCTGCCATGGGTGCTCTGCCGATATTGCGCGGCGCGACCGACCCCGACGTGTGCGGCGGAGACTTCCTCGGGCCTTCCAAGCTCGCCCAAACCCGTGGCGCCCCACGCGTTGTGAAGGCAGGCCGCCGTGCCCACGACGAAGCAGCGCAGCGGCGACTTTGGGCCATCTCCGAGGAACTCACCGGCGTCACGTTTCCGGTGTAGCCCGAGACGCAGTCGAGCTGCTCAACGATCCTCGATACCCGCGACTCACGATTCGCCAGCCGAGAGGATGACTATGATTCTGGTTACCGCTGCCTTTGGACACCAAGGAAAACTGCTCCTGCCCAAGCTTGCGGCCGCAGGCCTGAAGATTCGCGCCGCGCGGGGCACTCCGGGTCGCGAAGATGAATTGTTGAAGCTGGGTGCCAGTGAAGTCTTCGTCGGCGACATCAGCGACCCCGACGTCTATTGCCAGGCGCTAGAGGGATGCGACGCGGTTTATCACATCAGCCCGGGCGCACACCCGAATGAAGAGCAGATCGGCTTCGCGATGGTCGAAGCGGCCAAACGCGTCGGGGTGCGCCACGTCGTGTTCAGTTCCGTGATGCACACGATCATCGACATCATTCAGCACCGCTACAAGCGGGACCACGAAGAAGCGCTGATCGAATCTGGCGTGAACCACACCATTCTCAAGCCGTGCGACTACATGATGTGGGACGTGCACGTCGCGCCCGTGATGCAGCTGGGCGCCCTGCCCTGTTTCTGGGCGGACCTCTCTCGCAAGCACTCCTATATCGCCATGGAAGACCTCACCGACGTGGCCCTGAAAGTGGTGACGGAGGGAAGCGCCCATTACTTCGCCTCCTATGAACTGGCGGGGCCCGACAAGCTCGACCATCCCGAAATCGCGCGTATCCTGTCACGCGTCATGGACAAGGACATCCAAGTCCTGTCAAAGACGCCGGAGGATCTCTTGGAAGTCCTTTGGGGCACAAAGGATCCCAGCGGGGAACTCAAGCATCAGGCCGACATTCTGTACTCGATCATGCGGTGGTATACGAAATGCGATTTCGTCGGCAACTCCAACACGCTGGAATGGCTGCTCGGTCGCAAGCCCACCACGTTCGAGCAATTCGCGACGAAAGCCTATGCCGATCTGTCGGCCGGTAAGGCCTTATAAGGTGGCCGTTGAGGCCCCGCGCACGAGACACCACGATGTCATCGTGATCGGCGCCGGCCACAACGGCCTTGTCGCGGCCAACTATCTTCAAGACGCCGGGTTGAATGTGCTTGTCGTTGAGGCGGATACGCAGATTGGGGGCATGACATCGTCGCGGTATTCGATCCCGGGCGCTCCCGCTCACCTGGTCAACCATTGTGCGGTCGATCCCATCCTGTGGAGCGAGAATCCGCCGGCCAAGGAACTCGCGCTGGAGGAGTACGGGCTTCGGATGGTCGACGTCGACCCGCCGTTCGCCTACCTGGGGCCAGACGGGGAGTCCATTGCGTTCTGGCGTGACGCGCGCAAGACGGCGCGCGAGATCGAGAAGTTCTCACGTGAGGATGCCGCCGCCTATCTGGAGTTCGCTGCCTTTCTCGATGACTTCTTTGATGTCTTCGACGTCGTAGGCGCCGCCGATCCCGTCCGTCCAGGGACCGCCGCGACGCGCATCGCGCGCGCCGCGTTCGCACAACGCAGGCAGCTAGGTGCTTTTGCCGCCTTCGCCCTAGCCTCGGGCAAGGAAGTGATCAACGAGCGGTTTCGCCACCCCGTTGTCCGTGCGGCAATGCATGTCGCGTCTGGCGCGACGATGTCGAGTTCACACCCGGGCTCGGCGATACAGTTCCTCCTGCTCGCCGCAGTGCACCGCAACCGGTGCTGGCGCCCCATCGGAGGTACGCAGGCGATCCCCGACGCGTTGGCGAGACGACTGCAGGCCCGAGGCGGGTCGATCATCGTGAACGCTCCGGTAGCCGAGATCACCCTGTCTGGTGGCCGGGCCGACGGCGTCGTGCTGGGCGACGGCACTGTGTTGCGGGCCGAGCGAGGGGTTGTCGCCAGCTGCGACCCGTCGCGGGCGTTGGGCCAGTTCTTACCGCCGGGAAGTCTGCCTGCCGAACTCGAAAGGCGGGTGAATGCGTTGCCTGCCAACGGCTTCGGGTGGGGGCAGATGAAGATCGACGTCGCATGTGCCGGCAGGCTGGATCTCTCACGACACGAGAAGCGCCGCGACGACGGTCTCGATCTGCGCATCCCTTCCCACTGGATCGGCACCGAGAAGGGAATCGAGCGCGCCTACGGCGTCTCGGCGGGTGGTCTCATGCCGGACGCCGAAGACCTCGTGTTCTACAACGCAATCCCGACGGGGCCGGACCCGACGCAAGCACCCGACGGCCAGGACACGTTGTACGCAATGTCGGTCGCGATTCCCAACGAACCCGCGCAGGGATGGGACCAGCTCAAAGACAAGGCCGCGGCGGTCACCATGGGCAGGCTGAACGAGTTCTACGGCAACCTTGCCGACATCGAGATCGACAAGACGGTCGAGACCCACGAAGACTTCGCCGCCCTCCGTCACGCCACCGGCGGCTGTCCCCCTCACGTTGACCAGGTACTTGGCCGCTTGGGACCGCTGCGGCCTGCACTGGGATTGGGTGGCTACCGGACACCGATCGACGGGCTGTTCCTCGCGGGCTCCGGGTCTCATCCGGGCGGTTCGGTGACCGGGCTGCCGGGTTACCTGGGCGCTCGTGCAGCCATCCGGGACCTCAAGAAGAAATCGCGCCGCGGGCGCAGATAGATCGGGAGCCGACCAGCTATGTCGGCGGAATCGATGGCAGCCACCCGGGTCCAATCCCTGACCGCTCCAGCAGTTCCGCGGCGGCTTGGGTGGCTTCGGCATGGAGTTGTGCGACGTCCGCGCCGACCAGCTGTCCGTTTTTCTTGACGTGCCGGCCGCCGATGAAGACGTCGGTGACCACCGCGCGGCCGGCGCTGTGGACGACGCTTGCGACCGGATCGATCACTGGAGTCATGGAGAGATGGGCAGTGTTGATGACAACCAAGTCGGCCTGCTTGCCGACAGCGATGCTGCCGATCCTGTTCTCTTGACCCAGCGCTCGCGCGCCTTCAATGGTCGCCATCCTCAACGCATCTCGGGCAGTCAACTCCAGTTCCCACGGGTTTTCGCCAGAGGCGAGCACCTCGTGATTGCGCTGCGCCCGGGGTATCGCCAACGCAAATCGCATCGCCGTGAATTGGTCGCCGCCAACGGCCAGACAAGTATCGACGCCGATATTCGGCCACACGCCACCGGCGATCAGGCGTCCGATCGGCGGCCAGCCGTGGCCCATGTTGCATTCGTCCTCAGGGGTGACGGTGGCCGTGACGCCGTGGTCTGCCATCAGAGTGATCTCGTCGTCGGTGAGGTAGTTGCAATGCCCGAATGTAAGATCGCTGCCCAACAACCCGGCTTCGTTGAGCGCCACCACCGCGGGCCGGCCGGGAAATACCGCCTGGCCGAGGTGCATGTTGAGCCGAATGCCCAACTCACGTGCCAGCGCCCAGTCTTGCTTGACCACGTCCATGGTGCTCAATTCCGGTCCCCGGGCGGCGAGCCCAATCGTCAACAAGCCCGTGTCGGACGGGTACCGGTTGCGCAGTCTCCGCACTTCGTTGGCGTTGGTTGACACACTGCTCAGAAACGGTGGTGCCAGGCATTCAAGTAGATCCGCCAGATTCGCGCCGCTGCCGAACGATGCACGGATCGACGTGGATTCCAGCCCGGCGATCAACGCATCCGTGTGCTCGGGCGTCAGTTGGTTTTGCGACCAATCGAAAACGGTGGTGACCCCCGAGTCGATGGCGTCCAACGCTCCCAGGCGGTTCGCAATGAAGAGGTCCGCTGGGGTGAACCGCGGGCCAATGGTGCCGATGATTGCAATCAGGTATTGCGTCAGTGACCAATTCGAGCCCAGCCCGCGCAGCAGCGCCTGATACACATGCCGGTGGGTGTCGATGAAGCCCGGGATCACGATGCGATCGGTCGCATCGACGATACGAGCGGAGCCTTGGGCCACTGCGAGATCCGGTCCGATGGCAGCGATCTGATCGCCCTCGAGCAGAATGTCCGCCGCGCCATCAATGGCACCCGACTCCATCGTGATGACGGTGCCGCCGCGAATCAGCGTCCGTTGATTTGACACTATTTCCTCCGTCTCCGTTGGGGGCCAGCGTCAAACGCTGCGAACTGTGCGTACTGGCATCAGTTCTTGAATCGCGCCGTGATCCAGTCGACGATGGCGCGGGTGCCTTCGGTGGTTTGTGCACCGATGCTGCCGTCGGGATTGATGACACGGCCGTAGTGATCGGCGTGCCGGACCACAACCAACTCCTTATCTGTTGCGGCCGAACCTTTTACAATCTCCTCGGCCTCACTCATGCGCAGGCCTTCGTCTCCCGCGTAGTGCACGAACAGCAGCGGGTCGTGGATCTGCTGCAGGCAGGCAATGGTGTTGGCGCGGCTGGACAACCCACTCCAGGTGCTCAGCCACCCTCGCGGTGTGATGTAGCGGGCGAATCCGGGTCCACCGTAGTTCTCCAGGTCGGGGCGTTTGCTCAGGTAGGAGCCAACGACGCGGTCGTCTGGTTCGATACCGAGGTCGGTGGCGGCCGGATCGGCTGCAGTCCGGTAGATCAGCATGTGTGCGGCGCCAACGGCTAAGCGCCGCAATCGCATAGCGGCCTCTGGTGAGTCTTGTTCGAGAACCTCAGCTGCCGCACCGCCCGCTTCCTGCTGTGCCACCAGGTTACGAGCAAGAACATCGATGCGACGGACTCGCTCCCGCTGCGCCCGCCGGTAGCGCTCGAGAAAATCCTGCGAGTAGTGGCTTGACTCCGGCGGTGTCCGAAAGCCATTGGCGGGGTGGTACATGTCCAACTCGGGGTCGGCGGCCACTGGATCGGACTCGTCGACGACCGAGGGGTCGATGTACTTCAGCAGCACCTCGCCCTCGCCGCGGTGTCCTGCGATGATCGCGATGCCGTCCGCCGGTGGAAGATCTACCGCGTTGAGGTCCAGCGGGTCACCCGCCGCGGTGTCGGTCAGTCGACCGGGCGGTTCGGTGCGCGCCTGCCACTGATACATCGATGCCAGCGTGCCGCCGCCGCTGTTGCCTACCAGGACCACCTGCTCGCAACCCACTTCGTCGCGCAGAAACCGGACGCCGGCTGCCATGTCGAGCATGAGCGTCTCGTGCACGGTGTCGACGTCGTTGTTCACCCAACGGCCGGCCCGGCCTAGAACGGCGAATCCGGCCTGGGCCAGCGCGACGATGTTGTAGTTCTGCGACTGGTCGGTACGTGGGTGCATCAGATGTATACCGACCCGCGGAGTCACTCCCTCCCGCCAATACAGCACCGCTCTGCTGGGGGCGTCGTCGTCGGCGACGAGGACGACGGCGCGATGCTGGATCTCGGTGGGAAGGTCTTGGACGCGGAAGTTGGCCCCGTGCAGGCGAAGTGGGTTCAGCGGCCGGCTCATTGTGGCAGCCACTGCCGGTAGTAGGACTCGTCCTCGACTCCGACGGCATCGGTGGTCAGCTTCAACGGCGCGAACGTGTCGACCATGAATGCGGTCAGATCGGTTTCCTCGATGCCGATGGAGGCCTCGTATGCGCCGGCCTTCGGCCCATGGGTGATACCACGGGGGTGGTGCGTCAGATGTCCGGAGTGCCCGGAGGTGCGGCCTGGAACCAGACCGCTGACGGTAAACATCACCTCGTCGCTGTCAATGTTGTTGTGGCTCGGTGGCGACGGGATGGCCAGCGGGTGGTAGTCCAGTTTGTGCGGTGGGACGACGCAGATCGCCGACCCGGTTGCACCGAGAATCTGGTAAACGTCGGGCATTTGGTGCAGGCTGCCGGTGATCGGCTCGACATCCGAGAGATTCAGCGCGTAGGGGTAGAGGTACCCGTCCCACCCGACGACGTCGAAGGGATGCTGATCGAGGATGACCTCGGTGCGGCTGGTTCCGTGTTTGACGTGCACCGGGTAGGAGCCTTTGCCCACCGTGGGCTCGGTCAGCTGCGGTACTCGCAGATCGCGTTCGCAGTACAAGGATTTTTCCAGCAGCTGGCCGTACTCGTTGCGTAGCTTTTCCGGCACCTCGATGGGGTCGGTCGACTCCATCGCCAACATGCGCGCCGATGCGGTGTCGAGCTGCCATTGCACGGTGGTTCCACGCGGGATGATCACCAGATCGTCGGGGCCGAACCGCAGCTGACCAAAGGGCGATAGCAGGGCGCCCGATCCCTGCTGCACCAAAACGATCTCGTCAGCGAAGCTGTTGCGGGCGAAATGGTCCATCGAATGGTCCGGCGTCGCAAACGAGATCACCACGGAGTCGTTGAACATTATTGGAATCCGCGAGGAGATCGCGTCGCCGGAGGTGTGCAGTGCGGACGTGTCAAATGCGCGCGGCCGCAACGCCTCCGGCGGCTGCTCCTTGAGCTCGACGGGTGCCAGTGCCCGGAACCCGCTGGCCTGCACCGGCGGTGCGACGTGGTAGAGCAGCGACGAGATGCCGGAGAAACCCACCGTGCTGAACAACTCTTCGTGGTACAGCGAACCGTCGGGCTGGCGGAATTGTGAATGGCGTTTCGCCGGGACCGACCCGGCGCGATTGTAGAAAGGCATGGGATACCCCTGTTTCGACAAATGTGCGATAATCGCAATGCAGTAGCGATTACCGCAGCCAGTGTGCTCACGCTTGGCTACGCGTGTCAACCCTTAAGGTTTGGTGAATGCAGGACGCACCGCAGGACCGCGCCGTCGTGGTCGGAGACGGCCAGGCCGGCCCGAAGCGATCGATGCTGCAGTCGGTGGAACGGGCCTTCGCTGTGCTTCAGGAAATCTCCACTCGCGCCACGCCGGCGTCGGCCGCCGAGTTGGCCACCGCCCTTGGCCTGGACAAGACAATCGTGCACCGCATCCTGCGCACGCTCCAGGCCGAGGAAATGGTCGAGCAGGTACAGAGCCGGTACGTTATCGGCCCGCGGGCGTTGTTGTTCGGCAACGCCTACCACGAGAGCCTTACGCTGCGCTCGGCCGCGTTGCCGTACATGATCGATTTCCTGAAGTCGCTGCCTGGCCGCCAGGTGATGATCTCCCTC
>NZ_DASSCY010000318.1:0-19250 GCF_035697385.1 Mycobacterium sp.
GCGCTGATCCGGTCACGGCTGCCGATCGCGACGGCGCACGAGGCGATGACGACGGGGCGGCGCTACGGCGGTGAGGACGCACGGGCGGCCGGGATCGTCGCGGCCACCGCAGCCGAGGGCGAGGTGGTCGACGTGGCCGTCGCCCGTGCCGAGGAGCGGGCCGC
Source organism: Mycobacterium sp. (assembly GCF_035697385.1). GTDB lineage: Bacteria > Actinomycetota > Actinomycetes > Mycobacteriales > Mycobacteriaceae > Mycobacterium. The sequence continues at coordinate 165 of NZ_DASSCY010000318.1, forward strand.
GAAAGCGGGCCCCGTGTTCGGTGCGATCAAGGCGCGGCTCTATGCAGAGGTCATCGCCGAACTCAACATCAGCTGACCGTATTTGTCGGACGCCCGGCGCACTCTGACGGCAACCCCGACAGAAAGGTGCGGCCCATGTGCTGGCAGTGCGATAACCCCGACCGACCGATCCAGGAATACTTCGATGAACTGCGGGAGACGATCCGCACGCACGGCTGGGTGGTGCAGTTCGTCGAAGATGATCGAAGGCCATTCGCCTACACCATCGGACTGCACGACCGCGGGTTACCCGAACTGGTCGTGACCGGGATGCCGTCGGCGCTATCGGCCCTCACGTTGAACGCCGTCGCCAGGGGCGCGGTGGACGGAATCGTGTACAAGCCGGGCGATCACATCGAAATCGAGCAGCGCATGATCCTCGAGGTCGTCGAGGTGGAGCACCCCGACGCACACCTGAACTTCGCCATCGCGCTCGCCGGGCCGCAGGTGCGCGCACTGCAGCTGGTATGGGCCGACGAACGTGGCCGCTGGCCATGGGATGCACGGTGGTCGCACGGTCGCCGGCGCCAACCCGTGCTCGGTGTACGGCACCCTCTACGCGACGCAAGCTGAACCCGATTTGTTGTCGGACCCTGCGGGCAAGCTGGCCGCAACTACGACAGGAAGGTGCGGCTGCGATGTGTTGGATGTGCGATCACCCGGAGGCGTCTACTGAGGACTACCTCGAGGTTTTGCGCACCAAGGTGCGCAAGAACGGGTGGGCCGTGCAGTACGTCGAAAGTGCCCGAACCCCATTCGCTTACACCATCGGCCTGCACGACTGGGGGCTGCCGGAACTGTTGGTCACCGGCGTCTCTCCGCCTCGGGCGTCGCGGTTGTTGAACGGTGTCGCGCGGGACGCGCTCCGCGGCCTGTCGTTGACACCCGGCAGTCAGATCAAGCTGGAGGCCGGACCGCTGATCGAGATCGTCGACGTCGACCACCCTGACGCTCATATGGGTTGGGCCGTCGAGTCCGGCGGGCCGGACGTCAGCGCGCGGCAGTTGGTGTGGGCCGACGGTCGGGGGCGCTGGCCGTGGTCCGCAAAATTCTGTGACGGTCGGCGTAGGCAGCCGGTGCTGGGCTATCGGGCTCAGAAGGCGTAGCGGTGGTACTGCGCCATATAGCGCCATGAATGCACTGGTTTCATGACCGCGGCCATCACGCGGTAGTACCACGCGACTTCGGTGAACGTCGCCGAGTCGAACGGAGACACCCAAGCGAGCAGCCGCACACCGGGTACCGCGTCGACGATGTCGTCGGGTCCGTCGATTCCCCAATACAGGGTGGCTCCGGAGCGGCGCACCACCGCGTTCATCCACTGCGACTTGATGCCCAGCCGGTTGAATGCGTCGAACTGCAACTCGCCGGACGGGGCGTGCTCGACGACCCGGCGCAGCAGCGCGATGCCGTCCTCCTGCGTGAGGTACATGGTCAGGCCCTCGCCGATCATCAATGTCGGGCGGCCGCGCGGAATCTGGGCGAACCAGCTGGGGTCGGTCACCGAGGCGGCGATGACGTGGTAGCCCTCGCGCGTCGGGTAGAGCTGTTGGCGCAGGTCGGCCACGTCGGGATAGTCGACGTCGTACCACGCGACGCCGGGGCCGGGATCCAGCCGGAAGTAGCGAGCGTCGAGGCCGCAGCCCAGATGCAGCACGACGGCATCGGGGTTGACGGCGAGGAACTGCCGGGCCCAGTTGTCGAAGTGCGCGGACCGTGTGGTCACCGACGGCGAGTTGCCCGGTGTGATCGCGGTTTTCTTCCAGTCGTAGTCAATGCGGTCGACGATCTCCTTGGCGAACCGGTCGCCAAGGATCGGCTTCGGCAGATCGGCGTCCAGCGCCTTGGCGTAGAACGTCGCAAGCATGGTCTGTGGGGCGCCGCTGAGGTCAACGTGCAGTTTCTCGCTCACAGATCCGAGGCTAATCCTGTTGCAGCCGTAGACGCTACGCACTGAACAGCGGTCGGCGCGCCGTTCAGTGCGAGTGATATCGCCTGTGATATCGAGTTTCGACACGCACTATGACTCTCCCGGCGATGCTGACGTGACGTGTGTGGCTATCCGGTTTTGCTCTTCCGCTTGGCTTCACGCAGCCCGACCCAGAACCGTGCGGCCTCGCGGATGGAATCCTCGACGGGCTTTGGCTCCCAACCCAATTCGCGGGTCGCTTTGGTGTGATCCACTGCTGCCTCCGCGCGCATCAGCCGCAACGAACCAAGCGAAAGCAGCTCGTCGGTACCGCGCAACCGCGCCTTCACCGTTCCGAAGCTCGCCAGCGCGTACGCCACGGGTAGCGGGATCGACTTCGCCGGTGGCGGCACGCCGGCCGCCTCTGCCGCGATGCGCGCGACCTCGGCGTTGCTGATCATCTTCTCCGAGACCAGGTATCGCTCCCCCACCCTGCCGTGCTCTGCCGCGAGAATCATTGCGCGGGCGGCATCGTCGACGCCGACGGCTTCCAGTTCGATGCCGCTCATCACGAACGGCAGCTTGCCGAACGCCGCGCCTGCGATGATCGCGCCGTGCGGGGTGCGGCCCCAGTCGCCGCTGCCGTAGGTGGTGGACACGCACATCGCGACGGCGGGCAACCCCTGCTCCTTCGCGTACTGCAGCACCATCTTCTCGGCCTGTAGCCGGGAGCGCACATACGGCGTCAACCCGCGCTCGCCAGCGATGACGTCGTCTTCGGACGCGCGATGCCCGCGGCGCCGGTCGACCGTCACGTAGCTGCTGGTGAAGACGAACTTCCGTAGGCCCGCAGCTATGTCTTTCTCGCTGGCGATGCCTAGCACATTGCGAGTGCCGTCCACGTTGGTGCGAAACAGCGGCGCCGGGTCGTGCAGCCAGCCGCGGGTGTCGACAACGCAGTAGTACACGTCGTCGCAGCCGGCCATCGCCTCGCGCAGCGTGTCGTCGTCCCAGATGTCGCCGAGGAACCGCGTGACAGCCAGGTCGTCGATGCCGATCGTGTTGGCGTTCGGACGCACCATCGCCCGCACCTCATGACCATCGGCCACCAGCTGGCGCGTCACATGCGAACCCAGAAAGCCGTTCGCGCCGATCACCAACTTGGGCTTCACTTCTGACCTCCGAACTGGCGCATCCAGGACGCCGCCTCATCGGGCAACGTGCCCAGCTCCTGGGCCTTGCGGCACCACTTCATCGTCACCGAGACGAACCGCAGCGGGTTGTAGACGTCCTCCTGACGGCACCACAGCCCGTCACCGGCATAGGTGAGGATCGAGATGTTGGTGGCGCTGATGATCGTGCCGTCGCCGGGGTCGCGCATCGGGTTGTCGAGTTCGCAGATGATGCGGCCGGTCGGCTCGTCGATCACGCTCCACAGCGACGGGAACGACGTCATGTAGCTGCCCGGGAAGCTCTCCATCGTCTTCCATATCCAGCCGCGGACTTCGTCGCGTCCGTGCATGGTGCCAGCCGCGTGTTCGACGTAGGTCACGTCCGGCGAGTACTGCTCAACCCATGGATCCCAGTCGCGCGTCTGCGCGGCGCGATCGACCGTCGCCTGGAATTTCTCGAGCGCCGCGGCCAGCTCGTCCCGCGTGAACGTCTTGCTCGTCACCCGCAAACTAGAACACGTTCTACCGCGGTTTGTCGAGGCTCGGTCAGTAGACGCTGAGCACCTGGCGGTCACCGACCGGAGTCTGCAGCGGCACCTCCAGCGTGCCGGTCAGCGCAATCAGGATGCATGCCCGCCCCACCGCATCGGGTCGGGTTCCGCCGCGCAGTTCCACGGTGACGTTCTCGGCGGTCTCGTGCACCCGCGCGTTGACGCCGTAGCACTCGGGCGTGCCGGTGGTGAAATGCAGAGCCAGCAGCTTGCCATCGCCAAGGCGGCTCCATGACTGGATGGGCATCAGATGCGGGTCCACGATCGTCGGATCATCGACGAACGCGACACCGGTAACGCCGGGCGGAACCTCGGGTACGACGGACGCCGGCTCGGCCGTTGCCGCAGGGGCGGTGCAGAAGGCCAGAGCAGCCAAGAGTCCCAACGTTATTGCGCGCACGTCTTTACGGTAAGTCAGAGCCAGCGCTTCGGAATGGGCAACCGAAAGCGCAGGGCTGTGAATGCCCGTGTCGCCCACGGCAGACTCGCGGAACCGTCGTTGGTGCGGATGACGTCGGGACGGATCCGGATGATGGCGCGGCCGTTGTCGAATGCGCCGACCTCGGCCATCTTCTGCTTGTACACCTCGCCGCCGATCCGCCCGAGGTAGTGGACGGCGATGCCGTCGGTCGGGTCCTGGTCGTCCGCGCCGAGCACCTCGACGCTCGCCTGGCCGTCGATGATCACCGCGCCGTACGGCGCGCGATCGTCGTGCACGAGGACCGTCACCCGCGGATTGCGCCGGATCGCGAACACTTTGGGGTCGGCGGCGCCGGTGCCGATGAGGACCTCACCGTCGCGCCACTTGAACCACACGGGCACCACGAACGGGCTGCCGTCGCGGCGCGCGTACGCAAGCGATGCGCTGCGTGGTTGGGCCAGGAAGCGGTCGAGTTTGCGATCGGACATGGCGACCCCTCGGCTAACGGCCTGTCGCGTCGGGGCGCTGGTGGTGACGGTCATGTGAGCTCCTCTGTTTACGTCGTAAACAGGAACGCTATCACCCGCTTGTTTACGTTGTAAACACCCGGCTAGTCTCGACGGTGTGCGACATGCGCCCCTTCATCGGACCGAGATCGTCGACGCCGCCATGGGGCTGCTCGACGACGAAGGTCTCGGCGCGCTCACCATGCGCCGGCTCGGCAGCGAGCTCGGCGTCGAGGGCATGGCGTTGTACCGCCACTTCCCGAACAAGGACGCGTTGGTCGACGCCGTCGCCGCGCACCTGCTCGACCTCGTCGAGCTCCCCGATCCGGAGACCACCCCGTGGCGCCAGGGCGTGCACGATGTCGTCAACTCCTACCGGGACGCCGGCCTAGCCCATCCCATCGCGTTTCGGTTGTCGGCCACCAGGCGCGCGTTCGACGCCCGGCTGTTCGACATCGGCCAGTGCCTGCTGCGGCTGCTCGAGCGCGGCGGTATCGCAGGCACGGCGGGGGTGCGGACGTATCACGGCCTGATGGGGCTGGTGCAGGGCGCGACGATGATCGAGCTGACGCTGGTTGACGGGCCACCGGAGTTCGACGGCCCCATGCCGACGGCACAGACACATCCGCTGGTGGCAGCCAATCTTGACGAGCTGATGGCGTGCATGGGCGGCGAAAACCTGGGTGATCTGATCGACCAGGTCATCGATGGCGCACGGATTAACTGACGCGCGCAAACGGTTATACAGGCGCTATGACAGACGTCTACAACAAGAATCCCGCAGCGGTCGGCGCGTTGTCGCCGGAGCAGTATCACGTCACGCAGGAGAACGGCACCGAGCGGCCGTTCACCGGTGAGTACTGGGATAACCACGAGCCCGGTATCTACGTTGACGTGGTGTCCGGTGAGCCGCTGTTCGCGTCGGTCGACAAGTTCGACAGCGGCACCGGCTGGCCGAGCTTCACCAAGCCCATCGCCAACGTCGTCGAGAAGCGCGACTTCAGCCATCTGATGATGCGCACCGAGGTGCGGTCCGAGCATGGCGACAGCCACCTCGGACATGTGTTCAACGACGGACCGCGCTCCGAAGGCGGACTGCGCTACTGCATCAACTCAGCAGCCCTGCGGTTCATCCACCTCGTCGACCTCGAGGCGCAAGGATATGGGCAATACCGCTCGCTGTTCGTCAAGTCGGGCTCAAAGGAGGAAGTGTGACCGAGTACAAGAAGGCCATCCTGGCCGGTGGCTGCTTCTGGGGCATGCAGGACCTGATCCGCAAGCAGCCTGGCGTGGTCTCGACGCGTGTGGGCTACACCGGCGGCCAGAACGCCAACGCCACCTACCGCAATCACCCCGGCCACGCCGAGGCGATCGAGATCGTCTACGACCCCGCCAAGACCGACTACCGGGCGCTGCTGGAGTTCTTCTTCCAGATTCACGATCCGACCACCAAGGACCGGCAGGGCAACGACATCGGCACCAGCTACCGGTCGGCGATCTTCTACGTCGACGACGAGCAGAAGCGCGTTGCGCTGGACACCATCGCCGACGTCGACGCGTCGGGGCTGTGGCCGGGCAAGGTGGTCACCGAGGTGACGCCTGCCAGCGATTTCTGGGAAGCCGAGCCCGAGCACCAGGACTACCTGGAGCGCTACCCGACCGGCTACACCTGCCACTTCCCGCGGGCAGGCTGGAAACTGCCGAAGCGAACTACCGCCGGTGCAGGGTGACCAGGCCACCGTCCTTCGGCGTGAAGGCGATGCCCCGGAAGTGAATGTTCTCCTCCGGGGCGTCGTCCGTCTCAATCACGAAGTGCCGCAACACCGTTCGTAGCACCACCTCCATTTCGACATTGGCGAATGCGGCCCCGATGCACCGACGGGTACCTCCGCCGAAAGGCACCCACGCCGTCGGAGCCCTCTTCCCGACAAAGCGATAAGGGTCGAAGCGCTCCGGGTCTGGGAACACCTCGGCGTTGGCGTGCACGTTGGCGATCGCGATCATCACCGTGTAGCCGTGCGGTATCCGCCACTCGCCCAGATCAAAGTGTGACGTCTTGACGTGGCGTCCGGAGAAATCGATGACGGTGCGGTTCCGCTGCAGTTCCTGGATGGTGGCCTGGCGAAACTCGTTGCCGCCCTGGTCGTTTTCCTCGACTAGCTTGGCGACGACGTCGGGGTGGCGGCGCAACCGCTCGAATGCCCAGCCCAGCGTCGACGCGGTGGTCTCGTGCCCCGCGCCGAGGAGCGTCAGCAGTTCGTCCGAAATGTCCTGACGTGACATCGGAGTGCCGTCCTCGTACCGGCTGCCAAGCAGCAGCGCGAGGATGTCTGTGCGCTCCTCGAGCCGTGGGTCGGCCTCGGCCTTGTCGATCAATGCGAAGACAGTGCGGTCGAAGTTGCGGCGGAACTCGGCGAGCCTGCCCCACGGGCTATAGCGGCCCGTGCGAAAAGGCGGCTCCGGCAACGTGGCCATCCGCGAGCCCAATTCGGCCCACGGCGGGATGATTTCGCGCAGGTAGTCGAGCTCGGCACCGTCTGCACCGAAGACGGTCCGCAGGATCACGTTCAGCGTAATCCTGTTCATCGGCTCCAGCGTGCGAAACTCCTTGCCCTCCGGCCAGTTTGCGCTCTCGCGCAGGGTTTCCTCTTCGATGATCTTCTCGTAGTTCTTGATGCTCTGGCCATGGAACGGCGGCGCCAGCAGCTTGCGGCGGGCCCGGTGCTCCTTACCGTCGAGCGCGAACACCGAGCCCGGCCCGAAGATCCTGCTGAGGTTCGGTTGCACGTTGATCAGGTCATCGGTGCTCGCGAGGAACACCTGCCGCGCCAGCGCGGGATCCGAAACGACCACGCTGCGACCGAAGAACGGAACGTTGATGGCGAAGACGGGGCCGTGACGCTTCACCGCGCTCCGCAAGAACCGGCGGCGGAATCCCGCCATGAGGACCATCTGGACCAGCTTCGGCAGGCGCACCGCGGGTGGCATTTTGCCCGCAGTGGAACCAGCCTTCGTGTCGACGGTCGTTGCGTCAGTCATGGGTCTCCCTAGGCGAGTGTCGTTTTGCGGCGATGCACGACCATGCGGCCGCCGTCTTTGGGCGTGTAGGCCACGCCGCGTGAATGCACCTTTTCGTCGGGCGCGCTCGTTGTGTCGATGACGAAGTGCCGCAACACCGTCCGTAACACCACGTCCATTTCCACGTTGGCGAACGCGGCGCCGACGCAACGCCGGGTGCCGCCGCCGAACGGGATGTGGGCGAACGTCGGTGGCCGGTTGCCGATGTAGCGCTGCGGGTCGAACCGGTGCGGATCGGAGAACTCCTGGGCCCGTTCGTGCATCGCGGAGATGCTGACGACGATCGAATAGCCTTGCGGGATAACCCAATCACCGAGTTCGAAGGTCGGCGCATAAACGTGCCGACCGGCGAAGTCGATGACCGTCCTTGCCCTCTGCACCTCGAGAATGGTGGCCTGCCGGTACTCGTTGTCCTCGGTTGCGGCCTCCTCGACCAGCTTCGACAACACCTCAGGGTGTCGAGTGATCCGTTCGAAGGCCCACGCGAGAGTGGATGCGGTGGTCTCATGGCCCGCGGCAAGCAGCGTGAGCAATTCGTCGCCGATGTCCTGGCGGGACATGGACGACCCGTCCTCGTAGGTGCTGCGCAGCAGCAGCGCGAGAACGTCGTCGCGGCTGTCGAGGTTCGGGTCGGCCTTGACCCGGTCGATGAGCCTGGCGATGACTTCGTCGTACTGGCGGCGGTACTCGGCCAACCGGCCCCACGGGCCGTAGCGGCCGTAGGTGCGCGACGGCGTCGGCAACGTCGCGATGCGCGAGCCGAGGGTCACCCACGGCGGGATGATGCGGCGCAACTCGTCGAGCTGTTCGCCGTGGGCGCCGAACACCGCGCGCAGGATCGCGTTGAGCGTGATTCGCATCATCGGCTCGATGGTTTCGAACGCCTGACCCTCAGGCCAGTTGGCCGACTCGCGCAGCGTCTCTTCGGTGAAAATCGTTTCGTAGTTCTTGATGCTCTTGCCGTGGAACGGCGGTGTCAGCAGACGGCGACGGCGGCGGTGGTCGGCGCCGTCGAGCGCGAACACCGAGCCCGACCCCAGCACCCGGGACAGGTTGGGCTGGATGTTTCCGACGTCCTCGGTGTTGGCGATGAACAACTGCTTGGCCAACTGCGGTTCGGCCACGATGACGGTCCGGCCGAACACCGGGAGGTTCAGTGTGAAGACGTTGCCGTAGCGGCGGGCAAGCTGCGCCACCGTCCATCGTCGCGATATCGAGAACGCGAGGCCCTGCAGGGCCTTCGGGATCGGCGGGCGGGGCGGCAACTTCACCGCGCGCGGGGTTTCCGGTTCTTCTGTGGGCGCTTCGACAGTCGCTGTCCCCTGCGCTACGCGCGTGGGCCCATCGCTCATGACCACTCCCAGCCGTTTCCCTGGTACTACCATGTACCGCAGGTTCGTGTAGTACGGTACCGCTTGGTACCAGAACTGCGCAAGGGTTTTGAGGAGGCGAAATGACGACAGCGCTCGACGCTCGAGTCGGCAACGCCGCCGACCCGTTTCGCGATCGGCTGATCGACGGTTTGGGAGCCTCGATCGGCGAGCGCGGCTACCGCGACACCACCGTCGCCGACATCGTTCGGCACGCCAAAACCTCCAAGCGCACCTTCTACGAGCAGTTCGCCAGCAAGGAAGAGTGCCTGATCGAGCTGCTGCGCAGGAACAACGAGAACCTGATCGCCGGCATCCGCGCGAGCGTCGAGCCCGAGGCGGACTGGCAGGTGCAGATCCGCCAGGCCGCGAACGCCTATGTCGACCACATCGCGTCGCGGCCGGCGATCACGCTGAGCTGGATCCGTGAGGCGCCTGCGCTCGGCGCGGCCGCTGTGCCGTTGCACCGCTTGGCGATGGAGCAGCTCACCGACATGCTGGTCGATCTCAGCGACAGCGCGGGGTTCCGGCGCGCGCACCTGCCGCCGATATCCCGTCCGATGGCGTTGATTCTTCTTGGCGGATTGCGCGAATTGACCGCGCTGTTCGTCGAGGACGGGCGGGATGTCCGGGGCATCCTCGAGCCCGCTATCAGGGCCGCGACGGCGCTGTTCGGAGTGCAGTCAGCTCAGGATTAACCGTGCCGAACGCTCAAGCCGTTGCGCAATATCCGCATACGACGCGTATCCCATCCCCGCGCGGACCAGCGCGCCCGAGTACAGCATCTCCAGCGAATCGATGACTTCCGGATCGGTGCCGGGTCGCAGCGCCGAAGCGAGTCGATCGCGGATCTCCCTGCCGATTCGCAGCCGTAACTCCTCGACGTCGGGATCCTTGCCGAGCAGCGATGTGGTGACCGCTCCTGCGAACTCCGGCTCGTCGGCAACCAACAGCGCGATATGCCGCAACACTTCGATGACGCGCGTAGCCGGGTCGTCCGATTCGTGCGCCGCGGCCGGCGAGGCGGCCAGCCGGCGCCAAAACACCTCGGCGACGAGGTGTTCCTTCGACGAGAAGTACGTGTATGCGGTGGCCGCCCCAACGCCGGCCTCGGCAGCCACCCGGCGCATCGTCAGACCGGCGAATCCTTCTCGGCCCAGGATCTCGACCGCGGCTTGCCCAAGGCGATCGACGGTGTCGGCTTGCTTTGCGGTCAGACGGCGCCGAGTCGACTCCAGAGCCGGATCGGACACATGTCCGGACGCTACTACAACCGCCTTTCACCAGCAACGGTAAGTTGGACCGCGATGAGCCACACCGACACCGCGCTGCCCGAGGCCGCCGCCCGCCTTTTCGCGCTCGCCGAACAGGTCACCGGATTCATGCCCGCCGACGAAGGACGCGTCCTCTATGACACTGCGGCGCGCTACCTGGGCGAGGGCGTCGGCGTCGAAATCGGTACGTATTGCGGAAAATCCACGGTGCTCTTGGGCGCGGCGGCCCAACAGAGCGGCGGCGTGGTCTACACGATCGATCACCATCACGGGTCCGAGGAACACCAGCCGGGGTGGGAGTACCACGACTCCTCGATGGTTGATCCGGTGACCGGGCTCTTCGATACGCTTCCGACGCTGCGCCACACACTCGATGCGGCGGGCCTTGACGATCAGGTGGTCGCGATCGTCGGGAAGTCATCGATCGTCGCGCGTGGATGGCGAATGCCGTTGCGGCTGTTGTTCATTGACGGCGGCCACACCGAGGAGGCGGCGCAGCGGGACTTTGACGGCTGGGCCAGATGGGTGGACGTCGGCGGCGCACTCATCATCCACGACGTCTTCCCCGATCCGAACGACGGTGGCCAGGCCCCGTATCACGTGTATCGACGCGCGCTGGACACCGGCGACTTCCGCGAAATGTCTGCGACGGGGTCGATGCGGGTGCTGGAGCGGACGTCCGGTGTGCCGGGCGAAGCCCTGTAGGGCATCTGCCCCGAGTTCAGCTACCCCATGCTTTTGCGCCGTCGATCGCTTCCCGGATGATGTCGGCATGGCCGGCGTGCTGTGCCGTCTCGGCGATGAGGTTCATCAGCACCCGCCGGGCCGAAATGCGAGTGCCCGGCTCGAACCACGGCGCCACCGGTAGTTCATGCGAGATGTCCAGATCGGGCAGCGACGCCACCACTTCTTCGGTGCGCTGGGCGACCCGCTCGTAGTGCTCGAGTAGCCCGCTCAAGGTCTCACCCGGAAGCATCCGAAACTCCGCCTCCCGCTTCGCCCAATCGGACTCGTCCCAATCGATCCAATCCTTCCCGTCCTGGGCCATCGCGCTCCCGCCCTCGAGAATGAAGTCCACCCAACCTGATTCGGTCCGCGCCACGTGCTTGATGAGGCCACCCAGGCATAAAGTGCTGACCGTTGGACAGCCGGCCGCCTGCTCATCAGTGAGGTCGCGGGTGGTGTTGCGCAGGAAGTACCGGCTCTGCGTCAAGGCCGCCAGCAGCTCGGCTCGCTCTCCGATAATCGTCTCCGTCATGGCAGAAACGTATAGCCGTCATAGGACAGGTCTTGTCCTATGAATCGCCGAGGCGGGCCCAATCCGCCAGCCCGGCGGCGGTGGTGACGTGGTCCAGTGCCAGCGCCGCCGGTCTGCTTCAAGCGGTGGGGTTGTCAGCGCTGCCGTGGGCATGCCTGTTGGGCCTCAGCCTTGCCGTGATCCTCTTGTCTCGCAAGGCGTTTCCGTCGGCTACCTATCGCTCGTAGCGCACGCGCAGTCGTAGTCGCCCTCGAGGCCACGCGGCAGGTCCACGCCGCGGAAAATGCCGCTGCCCGCCGTGGTCGACGACAGCGCATCGGCGGCAAGGATGACAGCCGCGCCCGTCCAGGTGGTGCGCTCCTCCGGCCATCGCTTCCCGTCGGCGAACACCAGACCGGTCCAGTAGGAGCCGTCGTCTTCGCGCAGGTGATGCATGGCCGCGAACTGCTCACGCGCGCGCGCCGTATCGCCGATGGCGTCCAAAGCCATGACGAATTCACAGGTTTCGGCTCCGGTCACCCATGGCCGGTCATCGACACAACGGATGCCGAGGCCGGGTACGACGAAGTCGCTCCACCGTTCGTCGATGCGCGCCCTGGCCGCAACGCCGCGCAGTGCGCCGCCGAGCACCGGGTAGTACCACTCCATCGACCAACGATCCTTCACCACGAACCCCTCGGGGTGGTCGGCGATCGCGTGGCCCAGCTGTCCGACTGCGACCTCCCATTCGGGCTGGGGATCATCGAAGTAGTCCGCCAACGCCAACGCGCACCTCAGGCTGTGGTAGATGCTGGCGCACCCGGTCAGTAGCGAATCCGGCTCTGGCCCGGAATCGCTTCGAGCCCATGCGATTTCGCCGGTGGGCCGTTGAAGGCCTAGCACGAATTCGACCGCCTTGGCGACAACGGGCCACATGGCTTCGGCGAACTTGCGGTCACCCGTGATGAGGACGTGATGCCAGACGCCTGTGGCGATGTAGGCGCAGAAGTTGCTGTCACTGTTGACGTCTTCGATGACACCGTTGCGGAGCTGGATCGGCCATGAACCGTCCGGTCGCTGGGCGTTCCGGCTCCATTCGAACGCCGCTCGCGCAGGTTCGACCAATCCGGCGGCGGTCAATGCCATCGCGTTCTCGACGTGGTCCCACGGGTCGGTGTGCCCGCCGTCGAACCACGGGATGGCGCCAGAGGATTCCTGTGTCGCGGCGATCGACTGCGCAGTCTGACGGCATTGCGCCGGCGTCAGCACGCCTGGCACGCCAGGGACATCAGGAGAAAGCAACAGGGACCACCGGCTTCTGGAAGTACATCGCCACGCTCTTGCCGATCACGGGGTTCAGCAGCGACTCGGCTGTACGAGTGAGCCACGGCTGCTCCATCATGTCCCACACCAGCAGTTTGTGGTATGCCGCAACGGCGGGGTGATCGTTGTTCGACGTTCCCACAGCACATTTCAGCCACCAGAATGGCGAGTGCAGCGCATGCGCATGATGCGTGTGAGTCAGCCGCAGTCCATGCGCCAGGACTTTGTCGCGCAGCGCGTCCGCCCGGTAAATGCGGATGTGGCCGCCCTCATTCGCGTGGTACTCGTCGGACAGCGCCCAGCACACCCGCTCGGGCAGCCACCGCGGAACCGTGATCGCCAGTTTGCCTCCGGGTTTGAGCACCCGGATCAGTTCGGCGATCGCCCGGTCGTCTTCGGGCACGTGCTCGAGGATCTCCGACGCGATAACGCAGTCGAAAGTGCCGTCGGCGTAAGGTAATTCGAGCGCATCGCCCTTGACCGCCTCGGCCTTGGCGGACTCGGGGACCTCACCCTGGTCCTTCATCGCCTGCAGGATCTCGTCGACGTCATTCAGGTCCGACGCGCTCTGGTCGAAGCCGATGACGTCGGCCCCACGCCGGTATGCCTCGAAGGTGTGGCGGCCCGCGCCGCAGCCCACGTCGATCACCTTGGTGCCTGCAGCGACACCCAGCCGGTCGAAATCGACGGTCAGCACGCCGCCACCTGCGCGCGTGCCCGCTCGTAGACCGCGACGGTCTGCGCCGCAACGGATTCCCAGCTGAAGACGTCGAGCGCACGCTGGCGCCCATTCGCGCCGAGGCGGGCCAGCTCCAGCGGAGAGTCCAGCAATTCGCCCAGCACGCCGGTCAGTTCGTCGACGTCGGCGGGACGGACCAGCCGCGCGCATTCCCCGTCGACGCCCACCACCTCGGGCAGCGCGCCCGCGCGGCTGGCGACGATCGGCGTGCCGCTGGCCATCGCTTCGACGGCCGGCAGTGAGAAGCCTTCGTACAGCGAAGGGATGCAAGCGATTTCGGCTGACGCCAAGAGGTCGGCGAGCTCAGAGTCGGTCAGTCCGCTTGAGCTGTGCACGATGTCGGAGATGCCCAACTCCGCAATGAGCTTCTCGGTGGGTCCGTTCGGTTCGAGCTTCGCAACCAGCTGCAGCTCGAGATCGCGCTCGACGCGCAAGCGCGCAACCGCGTGCAGCAGATGACGAACGCCCTTGAGGGGGACGTCGGCGCTCGCGATCGCGATGATGCGATTGCGGACCCGGTGCTCTGAGGGCTTGAACAGTTCTGTGTCCACACCGAGCGGCACGACACGCAGCTGGCTGGCCGCCACTCCGAAGTCCTCGGCGATGTCGGCCGCCGAGGTCGACGACACGGTGAGCAGCTCCGGGATCTGATGCGCCACCTGCTTCTGCATCTCGGCGAATCCGTACCACCTGCGCACCAGCGGCTTCCTCCACCACTTCGCTGCTGCGACATCGAGGACGCGGTCGCGGGTGATCGGGTGATGCACCGTGGCCACCACGGGCAGACCGAGACCGGCGATCGTCAGCAGCCCGGTGCCCAGGCACTGGTTGTCGTGGACCACGTCGAAGTCGGCGAGGCGTTCGGCCAGCAGCCGCGCGGCCCGCAGGCTGAACGTCTTGGGCTCGGGGAAGCCGGCGGTCCACGTCGTCAGCAGTTCGAGCAGGTCGATGCTGGTCTTGATCTCACTCGGCCAGGGGATGCGGAACGGGTCGGGCTCGCGGTACAGGTCCAGGCTGGGCACCTTCGTCAGTCGCACCCGCGGATCCAGCCCCTCGGGATAGGGCTGGCCGGAGAAAACCTCGACGTCGTGGCCGAGTTCGACCAGCCCACGGCTGAGGTGGCGGACGTAGACCCCTTGCCCGCCGCAATGGGTCTTGCTCCGGTAGGACAACAAAGCGATGCGCATGCTCAGCTCACCAAGATGCGCACTAGTGGACAAGTCCGGGGCCGGTGAGCTGGACAAATGGTGTCACGCAAAGACTCCGAACCCTCTGGACATGTGTCCAGACTATAGTTTGACGTGCTAGCGGACGCAACGCGGCCGTACTCCTCTGACTATCACAGTCGAGGTGGCCGTCGTGCTCGGCCTGTCGATTCCGAACCCCTCGGGCGGGGTATTCGCCTCGTCATGAGCAGACACATCGAAGCCCGCTTCGAGATCGGGAGCTGGGACGAGACGCCCTTCGAAGACGGCGATGACTCGACGAAGCTGACTGAAGCACTGGTCGCAAAACGCTACGAGGGCGACATCCAAGGCACGTCGACCACGAAGTGGCTACTGGCCTACACGCCCGAAAAGACCGCGCTCTATGTCGGCATCGAACACATCACCGGCACGGTCGGCGGCAAGAAGGGTGGCCTGGTGCTCCTCCATGACGGCGTCTACCAGGACGGTGTCGCAAGCGCCGAGTTGCGCGTCGCGTCCGGAACCGAGGAACTGGCCGACGCGGCAGGCACCGGGAAGTTCCGCGCCGATCCGTCAGGCACACTGACCCTCGATCTCGACGGCGCCTGGTAGCGCTATTGCGGAGGGAAGCCGCCGGTGGCCACGGGGCCCCATCGGTGCGGGGTGACGCGGATCAGGCACTTGCCCTGATCGACCATGGCTTGGCGGTACTCGTCCCAGTCGGAATGCTCGCCGGCGATGGATCGGTAGTAGTCGACCAACGGCTCGACGGCGTCGGGCAGGTCGATCACCTCGGCGTCACCGTCGACCTGAACATAGGGGCCGTTGAACTCGTCCGACAGAACGGTGACGCTGGCCCGCGGTGTGCGCCGGATATTGGCCGACTTGGCGCGCTGCGGATAGCTGGAAATCACCAGACGTCCGGCATCGTCGACTCCGCCGGTCACTGGAGAGCTCTGCAACGAACCGTCCGCGCGAAACGTGGTGAGCACCATATGATGTCGCGGCCTGACGAAGTCGAGCAGTTCGGACAGCGAGACAGCGTCGGCTGTCGCGAATTTTCTGGCCACGCAACCACCCTAGCGACGAGGCGATGATGGAACCGTTCGACAAAGTGATGTCGCTGCTCGACTACCCGATGTACGTGGTCACCACCCGGGCAGGCGATGAGACGTCGGGTTGTCTGGTGGGGTTCGCCACCCAGGTGAGCATCGATCCGGCGCGATTCCTGGTCGGCCTGTCCAAGCGCAATCACACCTATCGCGTTGCGCAGCACGCGCAGTACCTCGCCGTGCATCTGGTGCCCCGGCAGCACCGCGAGCTCGCCAGGCTGTTCGGTAGCGAAACGGGCGACGAGATCGACAAATTCGCGCGATGCAAGTGGCGGCCGGGTCCGCACGGCCTACCGGTTCTGCAGGACGCGGCCGGGTGGTTCGGCGGAGAGGTACTGAACCGCTACGACCTCGGCGATCATGTCGGATTCCTGCTGGACCCGCTCGCAGGCAGCGCCCCGGACACGTTCGAGCAGCTCGTCACATTCTCCGACGTCCGCGATCTGGATCCCGGTCACGAGGCATAGGCTATTGAGAGGGTTACGGTAAGGTACCCAGGTGCCCAACGACGCGGTCACCGCTCTGCGACGGGAGCGCCTTGCGCTGCTGAGCTTCTGCCGCGACCTCGACGAAGAGCAGTGGCGGACACCGAGCGCAGCCCCCGGATGGCGCGTGCAGGACGTCGTCGCGCACATGGGCTCGTCATGCCGCGCTATGTTCGGGCCTGCGGCACTAGAACTGGTCCGCAGCAAGGACATTGAGCGCTCCAACGAAGTGTTGCTCGGGCGGCGCCGCGACTGGTCGCCATCCCAGGTGCTCGCCGAGTACGAGCGCTGGAGCCAGGTGGTGCTGCGCGTGATGGGCGCGGTGTCGCGCACCCCGCTGGTCCGCGCTCCGATGCGGTTGGCCGAGTTGGGTCGCTTCTCGACCGGCCAGCTGCTGTGCGCGATCGTCTTCGACACCCACACCCATCTGCGCCACGACATCGCACCCGCGCTTGGCCGCCCAGCGCCGAGCACCGACGCCAACCGGATGGCCGTCGTCCTGGAGTGGATGATGGCCGTGCTGGGCAACCAGCTACGCGCAGCCGGACCCGCGTGGCTCGACCGGCCGTTGTCGATCACCCTTTCGGGGCCGGGCGGCGGATGTTGGGTGGTACGGCCCGGCGGCGCCGTCACACTCGGATCGCCCGACGGCGCCGCTGCTCAGATCGACGGCACCGCAATCGAATTCCCCGAATGGGCCACACAACGGGCAGCGTGGCGCGATCGCGAGGTGGCCATCGGTGGCGACGACGAGTACGCCGCGCGGTTCCTCGACGCCGTGAACGTGGTGTGAGCGTGGCGGTCTACGACTACGTCGTGATCGGCGCCGGATCGGCGGGGTGCGCCGTTGCGGGAAGGTTGGCTGCCGCATCTCATTCCGTGCTGCTGATCGAGGCCGGCGGTTCTGATCGCCGGATCCCTGTGCGGGCGCCGCTGGCATACGGCGCTCAGATCGGCAGTCGTACCGACTGGGCCTTCGAATCTGAACCGGAGCCCGCATGCGAGGGCAGGCGGATTTCGCAGCCACGCGGCAAGGTGCTCGGCGGCACCAGCGCTATGAACGCCATGGTGTGGGTGCGCGGAACTCAAGATGACTACGACGGCTGGCAGTTACCGGGCTGGGGCTGGGACGACGTCGAACCGGTGTTTCGAAGGATTGAATCGGGCCCGATGCGGTTGACGAGAGTGGCTGAGCCCGACGAGGTTTCACGCCGATTCGTCGCTGCGGCCCGCGCTGCGGGGGTGGTCGCCAACGACGATCTCAGCGGCCCCGACCTCGACGGCGCGGCGATCTCTCCGGTGACGGTGTGGAACGGCCAGCGGTGGAGCACCGCGCGAGGGTATTTGGATCCGGTCCGGCGGAGCTCGAACTTTTCGTTGGTGACCGGCGCGCTAGTGCGCCGCGTCGTCTTCGAAGACGCGACGGCGGTAGGCGTGGAGTACGAACGCAAGGGACGGCGTCACACCGTCACAGCTCGTCGTGAAATCGTGCTCAGTGCAGGCGCTTTCGGTACGCCTGCGCTGTTGCAATTGTCCGGGGTTGGGCCTGCCGATCATCTGCGCTCCGTCGGGATCACGCCCGTCGTAGACAGCCCACACGTCGGTCAGAACCTGTCCGATCATCCGGCGACGTTCATGAACTGGGAACTCGCGAAGGGGTTCATCGGACTTGCCGATGCGCGCAATCCGAAATGGTTGCTGCAGTGGATGTTTCGCCGGAGCGGAAAGCTGACCAGCAATCTGATGGAAGCGGTAGCACACGTACGATCCGCCCCCGGTCTGGCTGCACCGGACTTCCAATTGATCAACGCGCCGATCTTCGCCCGGATGGACTGGACCACACATCCGCGGCCGGCACTGTCAATCCTGCAGTCCTATTGGACGCCGGAAAGTCGGGGCAGTGTGTTGGTCCGGTCACCGGATCCGCGCGAGGCGCCGGCGATTCAACTCAACACGCTGAGCACACCGGGCGATGTCGCGGCGTTCGTGCGGGCGATCCGGCGCACGCGAGAGATCGTCGCCACCGAACCGCTAGCGTCGGCGATCGCGCTCGAACTGCATCCTGGTCCGCAGGTCAACGCCGACGCGGAGGTAGAGGCGTGGGTGCGCGCGACGGTGGCCACCACCGGTCACCCCGCCTGTTCGGCGGCGATGGGCACTGAACCCGACAGCGTGCTCGACGAGCGGCTGCGGGTCCGCGGCATCGCGGGGCTACGGGTGGCCGACGCCTCGGCACTGCCGCGCATCCCTCGGGCCAACACCAATGCGCCGGCGATCATGGTCGGAGAACGCTGCGCCGACTTCATCCTCGAAGCGGCTGTGCGTGTTGCTCGGTGATGAGCCGTCCTAGCAGACGCCGCTCGGTGACCATCAACAGCTTGTTCAGCCGTTCGTAGCGGCTCAGGATTGCTTGTTGATCGGAGCGCGTCAGTGTGTGCAGCGGCAGCGCCGCTACCGCGTTGTACGCAGCGTCTACGGCGTCTAAAGCCGCGACGGCATCTTTGATCGAACTCATGTGTGGACGGTATCGTCGCGCGCCGACAATTTGTCGGTGTTTCGAACTAGTGTTCGAAGTGTGGAGTTGGTGGGCGGTCACGATCGCGGGGCGTGGGTCGCCGGTGTGGACATGATCGTTGCCGGGGTGGCGATGGTGCAGTCGGGGTCGGCCGATGAGTTGACCCAT
>NZ_DASSCY010000319.1:0-9758 GCF_035697385.1 Mycobacterium sp.
GCCCACACCCGCCACGAGGCGGTGTCCAAGGCCCGACGGTCGCGACTGCTTCCGTAGCAGTACGGTGCGCTAGATGGGCACGACGATCGAGGCCGACTACCTCGTGGTCGGTGCGGGCGCGATGGGAATGCCGTTCACGGACACGCTGGTCAGTGAGACCGCGGCGACCGTGGTCGTGGTCGACCGCAACGACGAACCCGGCGGGCACTGGACTACGGCTTATCCCTTCGTGCGGTTGCACCAACCGTCGGCCTATTACGGCGTGAACTCACGGGAGCTCGGCAGCAACACCATCGACGAGAGCGGCCTCAACGCCGGCTATTACGAGCTGGCCCGCGGCACCGAGGTGTGCGCCTACTTCGACGCCGTCATGCGGCAGCAACTGCTGCCGACGGGCCGAGTGACATACCTGCCGATGAGCGAATACCTCGGCGACGGTCTGGTCCGCACGGCCGGCGGGGACGAGATCCGGGTGTCCGCACGCCGCATAGTCACCAGCCACGTGAACATCGTCGTGCCGTCGATGCGTCCGCCGGCTTACGCCGTCGCCCCAGGTGTCGACTGCGTTCCGCCCAACGACCTGCCTCGAATCCGCGACGCCCGGGACCACTACGTCATCGTCGGCGCTGGCAAGACCGCCATGGACGCGTGCCTGTGGCTGCTGCACCACGGCATCACGCCGCAGCGGTTGACCTGGATCAAGCCCCGCGACTCTTGGCTGTTGGACCGCGCAGCGGTGCAGCCCGGCCGGCAGTTCGCCAAACGCACGCTCGCCGACTTCTCTGGCCAGCTCGCGGCGGTGAACGAGGCCGAATCACTTCCGGATTTGTTCGACCGGCTGGAAACCAAGGGTTGCCTGCTGCGAATCGACAAGGACGTCGACCCGACGATGTACAGGTGCGCGATCCTGTCCCAGGGCGAACTCGAAGCGCTGCGGCAGATCAACGACGTCGTGCGGATGGGACACGTCCAGTCGATCGAACCGGGCCAGATCACGCTCGATGCCGGCACCGTGAAGATCAACGACTCAGCGCTCTATATCGACTGCACCGCAGATGGTTTCGGCCGCAAGGAACCTACCGCGGTGTTCAGCGGCGACCACATTTCGCTGCAGACGGTGCGTACCTGCCAGCCGGCATTCAGCGCCGCCGTCATTGCGCACGTCGAAGCGGCATATCCCGACGACGACACCAGGAACGCGTTCTGCAATCCGGTGCCCTATCCACAGGAGCCAGCCGATTGGCTGCGAATGATGTTGACGTTCAACAAGAATCAACTGCAATGGTTCTCTGACCCCGACATGATGACTTGGGTCGACGCCGCGCGACTCAACGTGCTGCACCACGTGACTGCCGCCGTCAGCGAGCGGGCACGCGAGAAGATCATCTCCGTGCTGACGTCGCAGCTGCCCACCATCAACGACAAGCTGGAAACGCTGCTGGCCCAAGCCTGATGGCGACGCGGCCTTCACTGCGCACCGGCCTTCGCCCGACGCTGAATTCTGGAGGACCAAGCCCTTCGAATGTCGCTACGAGCAGCTGCCACGGAAGCTCGCCGAGAGTAGGGAATATGACGGATCTGGCGCGAATTCCGTCATATTCCCGACTCTCGCGAGCCGGGCAATTTGCGCGTCCCCAGATGCGCTCGCTAGGCGAGCGAGTCCACCCACGCCCGATGCAGCGCCGCGTACCGCCCGCCGTCACGCGCGATGAGGTCGGCGGGCGCGCCGTCCTCGACGATGCGGCCGTGCTCGAGCACCAGTACCCGGTCGGCGACCTCAACGGTGGACAACCGGTGCGCAATCACCAGCGCGGTCCGGTCGGCCAGCACGGTTTCGAGCGCCCGCTGCACCATCCGCTCGCTCGGGATGTCCAGCGACGAAGTGGCCTCGTCGAGGATGAGCACCGCAGGATCGGCGAGGAACGCCCTGGCAAAGGCCACCAGCTGCCGCTGCCCCGCCGACAGCCTGCCACCACGCTTGGCGACGTCGGTGTCGTAGCCGTCGGGCAGCGATTCGACGAACCGGTCCACGCCGACCGCCGTCGCGGCCGCGCGCACCTCCGCCTCGGTGGCGTCGGGCCTGCCGAACCTGATGTTGTCGGCGACGGTCCCCTCGAACATGAAGTTCTCCTGCGTGACCATCACGACGTGGCGGCGTAGCTCACTCTGCGAAACGTCGCGCAGGTCAACGCCATCCAGTGTCACCGAGCCTGATGTCGGGTCGTAGAACCTGGCGATCAGCTTGGCGATCGTCGTCTTGCCCGCGCCGGTGGTGCCGACCAGCGCGACGGTCTGCCCGGCAGGGACGGTGAAGCTCAGGTCGGGCAGCACCGGCCGGTCCGGCACATACGAGAACTGCACATCGTGGAATGCGACCTCGCCGCGTACCGACGTCAACGCGACAGGGTGCTTCGGCTCCTTGATGCCCGGCCGTTCGGCGAGCACACCGGCCAGCTTCTCCAGCGCCGACGACGCGGACTGAAATGTGTTGAAGAACTGGGAGATTTCTTGCATCGGCTCGAAGAACATCCGCAGATAGAGCAGGAACGCGGCCAGCGTGCCGATCGTCATCTGACCGTGCAGCACCCGGTAGCCGCCGTAGAGCAGCACCACGCCCGTGGTGATGTTGCCGACCAGCTTCACACCCGGCATGAAGATTGCGAGCAGCCGGAACGTCTTCTCGTTGATCTCGCGGTAGCGATCCGCGACGTCCTCGAAGATCTCCTGGTTGCGGGGCTCGCGCCGGTACGCCTGCACCGCCTTGATCCCTGTCATCGTCTCGACGAACTGGACGATGACCAACGCCGCGCTCTCGCGCACCTTGCGGTAGGTCTTGGCCGACTCGTTGCGGAACCACCACACCAACCCGACCAGCAGCGGGAACGCCGCCAAGCACATCAACCCGAGTTTGACGTCCAGCGTGATGAGCAGGATCGAGGTCCCGATCAGCGTCAGCACGGCCGTGATCAGGCTGTCGAAGCCCGTCTCGAGCATGTCCTGGATGGCCTCGACGTCGTTGGTGGACCGGCTGACCACCCGGCCCGACGTGTACCGCTCGTGAAAGGCGATGTCGAGCCGCTGAAAATGCCGGTACACCCGTCGCCGCAACTCCAGCAGCACCTTCTGCCCGATGCGGCCGGACCGGCGCAGGAAGAACATCCGGCTGGTGCCCTGGATCAACACCACGGCGCCCAGCACGCCGACGACGATCATCAGCGTGTGCGCAGGGCCCCCTGCCAGGATCGGCGGAATACCCTTGTCGATCCCACGCTGAACCAGCAGCGGAACCGAAAGGCGCGCAACGTTTTCCACCACCACGACCAGGGCAAGCAAGGCGACCGACACGCTGTACGGCTTCAGCAGCGAGCCCAGTAGCGCACGGGCCTCGCGGCGGCGGTCCAGCGTCTCGTCGATGGGGCCGTCGTCGGACTGACTGTCGTCGACCCGGCCCCGCCATTTCTCGACTGCGGCCTCGACCGGTGGGGTATCGGTTGCCGTCATCGGCGCTCGACCTCCACCGTCGGCAGGAACCGCCTGTCATCGCATGCGGCCTCGGTGGCCTCCTGCTCCTCGTAGGCCTGGTCCAGCCGGTTGCGCTCTTCATCGTCCTGCCATGCGCACGCGCGCTCGGCGCCGTCGTCGAGTTCGTCGTCGGCGGCCAGCAGGTAGCGGTACTGCGGAACCCGCGCCAGCAGCTCGGCGTGGGTGCCGGTGTGGGTGATGGTGCCGCCTTGGTCTGTTCGGCTGAGCAACGCGACCTTGTCGGCGAGCATTACGGTCGACGCCCGGTGGGCCACCACGATGCCGGTGACGTGATGCAGCACCCGGCGCAGCGCCTCCTCGACGACGGCCTCGGTGTGCACGTCGAGCGCGGACAGAGTGTCGTCGAGCACCAGGATCTTGGGCCCCGCGAGGATCGCCCGTGCCAGCGACAGCCGCTGGCGCTGCCCGCCGGACAGGCTCATGCCCTGCTCGCCGATGCGAGTGTCGAGCCCGAACGGCAGGTCGTAGACGAACTGCGCGGCGGCGATCTCGATGGCCTGCGCCATCTGCTCATCCGTCGCATCCGGCCTGCCAAGCCGCAAGTTCTCCGCCACCGACATCGAGAACAGCGTCGGGTCTTCGAAGGCGGTGGCAACCGCCTGCCGCAGCGCGGGCAGCGACAGCTCGCGGATGTCCTGGCCGTCGATGCGGATCTCGCCCTCGGTGACGTCGTAGAGCCGCGACAGCAGTGCGGCCAGCACCGACTTGCCCGACCCCGTCGAACCGACCAGCGCCAGCGTCTCTCCCGGTTCGACGGTGAGCGTGACATGGCGCAGGGCCCAGTCTCCATCGTCGCCCTCTGACCCACCCCGTGCGTCCGGAAATTGGAATCCGACGTCGACGAGTTCCAGCCGGCCGCCGCGCGGTGTCTCGTCGCGCGGGCCGTCGGTGATTTCGCGTGGGGCGTCGAAGATCTCGGCGATGCGATTCGCGGCGGTGAACGACTCCTGCGTCATCGACAGCAGGAAGCCCAGCGAGGCGATCGGCCACACCAGCGACAGCATCATCGTGATGAACGCGACCAGCGTGCCCATGGTGACGTAGCCGTGGCCGGCCGCGTAGGCACCGAAGCCCAGCACGACGATCAGCGTCAGGTTGGGGA
Organism: Mycobacterium sp.; assembly: GCF_035697385.1. Taxonomy (GTDB): domain Bacteria; phylum Actinomycetota; class Actinomycetes; order Mycobacteriales; family Mycobacteriaceae; genus Mycobacterium. The sequence continues at coordinate 4,646 of NZ_DASSCY010000319.1, forward strand.
TGATCTCGAGCACGGTCCAGAACTTCGCCGACACCGACACCCTGCTGACCTGTGTGTCGTAGAGGTTGGTGAGCTGCTCGTCGAACCGGTTGTAGGAGTAGTCCTCGCGACCGAAGGACTTCACCACCCGCACGCCCAGCGCGGCCTCTTCGACGTGCGTGGCGACGTGGCCGGACTGGTCCTGCGCCAGCCGCGACAGCTGGGTGTACTCCTGCTGGAAGTGCAGCACCGTCAACGTGATCGGCACGATCGACACCAGCACGACAACGCCAAGCGGCCAGTACATCGCCAGCAGGATCGCCGTGACCACCGTGATCTGCAGGCCGTTGAGGATCAGGAACACCAAGCCGAATGACATGAAGCGGCGAATTGTGCTCAGGTCGTTCATGATTCGCGACAGCAGCTGGCCGGATTGCCAGCGGCCATGAAAGCTCATCGGCAGGATCTGCAGCCGCGCGTAGAGGTCCTTGCGAATGTCGGCCTCGACGCCCATCGTGGCGCGGGCGACCAGCCAGCGGCGGATGAACCAGAGCACCGCCTCCGCGATGCCCACACCCATCGCCGCGGTGCCGAGCACCCACAGCCCGTGTTGATCCTGATGGCGCACCGGCCCGTCGATCACGGCCTTGGTCATCAGCGGAATGGCCACGGTGGCAACGAGGCTCACGATCGCGATGACAACCATGGCGATCCACCGCACCCGGTACGGCATCAGGTAGGGCAGCATCCGCCACAGATCCGAGCTTGACCGCATCCGCGCGGGCGGCGGCGCTATCGCTGGCGCCGAGCGCAGGGCGGATTTCGCGGGATCAATCACTTAGTAGATCTTCCCATGCGTGGCAAATTGATAACATCCGCGCCGAGATGCGTCGGCGCGTCATGCGGCGACATTCTCGGGATCGGGCTGGCCGCCGAACTGGGTCTCGTACAGCTCGGCGTAACGTCCGTCACGGGTCAGCAGCTGCTCGTGCGTGCCGCGTTCGACGATACGGCCGTCCTCGACGACGAGGATCACGTCGGCGGCGCGCACGGTGGAGAGCCGGTGGGCGATCACGATCGAGGTCCGGCCCGCCAGCGCCTCGCCGAGAGCCTGCTGCACCGCGGCCTCCGATTCCGAGTCCAGCGACGCGGTCGCCTCGTCAAGCACCACCACCCGCGATTGCCCCAGCAGCAGACGCGCGATCGTCAACCGCTGTCGCTGTCCACCGGAGAGCCGATAGCCGCGCTCCCCCACCACGGTGTCGAGCCCGTCGGGCATATCGGCGACGACGTCGGCGAGGCGGGCGCGAGTAAGCGCCGTCCACAGCTCGTCGTCGGTCGCGTCCGGAGCAGCCAGCCTCAGGTTGGAGCGGATCGACTCGTGGAACAGGTGCCCGTCCTGGGTCACCATTCCAACGGTGCTCTTGAGCGACTCGAAGCTCAGATCCCGGACGTCGATACCGTTGAGCCGCACCGCGCCGGAAGAGACGTCGTACAACCGTGCCAGCAGCGACGCGATCGTCGACTTGCCCGCACCAGAAGACCCGACCAGCGCGACCATCTGACCGGGCCGCGCGGCGAACGAAATACCATGCAACACTTCGTCTTCGCCGCGAACTTCAGTTTCACTGAGAACCGCTACCTCCTCCAGCGAGGCCAGTGAGACCTTGCCCGCCGACGGGTAGGCGAAGCGCACGTCGTCGAACGTCACCTCGACAGGACCATCGGGCACGACGACCGCGCCCGGCTTCTCGGTGATCAGCGGCTCGAGATCGATCACCTCGAAGACCCGCTCGAAGCTGACCAGCGCGCTGGCGACCTCGACGTGCGCGTTGGCCAGCGCGGTCAGCGGCGCATAGAGGCGGGTCAGCAGCAGGGCAAGCGACACAATCGCGCCGGCCTGCAGATGCCCGCCGATGGCCAGCACGCCACCGAGTCCGTAGACGAGCGCCAGCGCCAGTGCCGACATCAGCGTCAGCGAGTTCATGAAGACCGACTGCAGCATCGCCGTGCGCACCCCGATGTCGCGCACCCGGCCGGCCCGCACCGCGAACTCCCGCGACTCGGTGGACGGTCGGCCGAACAGCTTGATCAACGTCGCGCCTGGCGCCGAGAACCGTTCAGTCATCTGGGTGTTCATCGTCGCGTTGTTAATCGCCGCCTCCCGCGACAGGCGCGCCATCGTCCGGCCGATGCGGCGGGCAGGCACGATGAACAGCGGGACCAGCACCAGCGACAGCAGCGTGATCTGCCACGAGATCGACAGCATCACCGCCAGCGTCAATGTCAGTGTCACGACATTGGAGACGACGCCGGACAAGGTGTCGGAGAATGCGCGCTGCGCGCCGAGCACGTCGCTGCCGAGCCTGGTGACGAGCGCGCCGGTGCGGGTGCGGGTGAAGAACGCCACCGGCATCCGCTGCACGTGGTCGAACACGGCGGTGCGCAGGTCGAGGATCAGGCCTTCCCCGATGGTCGACGACAGCCATCGCGTCACCAGCGACACGACGGTCTCCGCGACGGCGACGGCCGCGATGACCGCCGCCAGCATCACCACCACCGCCGGCGCTCCGCCGCCGACGATCTCGTCGACGACCTTGCCTGCCAGCACAGGCGTTGCGACCGCGAGCAAGGCACTGACCACGCTGACCGCGACAAACCCGCCCAGCCTGCGGTGATGGCGCCCCGCAAAGCGCCAGATCCGGCTCAGCAGGTCGCGGTCGAACAGCGAGCGCAGGTCTCCGCCGCGGGCATGCGCCTGCCGATACAGGGTCTGCCGGGCAACCGTTTCGATGTTCATGAAATTCACCGTAGAACCTCAACAAATGATGAGGTCAACGCCTTCCCGGCGAAGCGGGCCCTACAGGTCGTCGCGGTGGGTCTTCTGCAGTTCGGCCTCGGCGTCCTCGAGTGCCTGCCGCGCCGCCCGTATGCGCGCCAGCAGGTCGTCCTTCTCGTGCTCGGCGCGGTCGGCCGACCGGGCCTCCTCCATGGAGTTGAGCACGATGCCGATGAACAAGTTGAAGATCAGGAACGCGGCGATCACGGTGTAGCTGATGAAGAACACCACGGTCCAGTGGGAGATCTGCTGGCCCATCGCGATGTTGTCGACCAGGTTCTCCACCGTGAGCATCAGGAACATCGTCAGCATCGCGTGTCCGATGTTTCCGTAGTGCTCGGGGTCGTGCTCAGCGAACAGGACCCAGCCGATCATCCCGTAGATGTAAATCAGCAGAAGCGTCGCCGCGGCCAGCGACGCAACGCCGGGCACGCTCCTGCCGATCGCGCCAACGATCACCCGAAGGTCGGGCAGGAAGCGGACCACCCGCACGATCCGCGCCACCCGCACCAGGCGCAGCAGCATCGCGTTTTCCCGCAGCCACGGCACGAACGACGCCACGACAACGACGAAGTCGAAGACGTTCCATTTGTCCTCGGAGAATGCGTGGGCGTTCCACCGAAACGCGGTGAGCCGAATCAGCAGTTCGACGACGTAAATGCCGAGGATGACGTGGTTGACGGCGCTGAACAGCCCGTGATAGCCGGCCGCGAGCCCCGCAAAGGTTTCCAGACCGAGAACCACAGCGTTGATGACGATCACACCGAGCATCACGGTGTCGAACGCCGGATTGGCGATGAGTGTTTTACAGCGCTCGACTATCGCCGGCGAAGTCGGCGGGGGCTTCGATGAAGACGCATCGACGGCGGCGGGACCGCTGGAGGTGGGTTGCACGGTATCTCCTTAGCAAACTGGCGCGGCCGTCGCGCGGCAATCGCCAGGGTTCGTCCGCGCAGCTTCCCGCAGTTGGGCCACTTCATCAGGCAAGATTTAGGGCATGGACAGTGCTGCATCGCCCCGGGTGCTCGTAGTCGACGACGACCCGGACGTGCTTGCCTCGCTCGAGCGCGGCCTGCGGCTGTCCGGGTTCGACGTGGCCACGGCCGTCGACGGCGCCGAGGCGCTGCGCAGCGCGACCGAGACCAGGCCGGACGCCATCGTGCTCGACATCAACATGCCGGTGCTCGACGGGGTCAGTGTGGTCACCGCGCTGCGGGCGATGGACAACGACGTCCCAGTCTGTGTCCTTTCTGCGCGAAGCAGCGTCGACGACCGCGTCGCGGGGCTCGAAGCCGGCGCCGACGACTATCTCGTCAAGCCTTTCGTGCTGGCCGAACTGGTGGCCCGGGTGAAGGCGCTGCTGCGCAGGCGCGGCTCGACGGCGACGTTCTCGTCGGAGACCATTCAGGTCGGCCCGCTTGAGGTCGACATCCCCGGGCGGCGGGCCCGCGTCAACGGCGTCGACGTCGACCTGACCAAACGCGAATTCGACCTGCTCGCGGTGCTCGCCGAGCACAAGACTGCGGTGCTGTCGCGGGCCCAGCTGCTCGAGCTGGTATGGGGGTATGACTTTGCCGCCGATACCAACGTCGTCGACGTGTTCATCGGATACCTGCGCCGCAAACTGGAGGCGGGCGGCGCACCTCGGTTGCTGCATACCGTGCGCGGGGTTGGATTCGTCCTGAGAACCCAGTAGTCCGATGAACCTGCTGTCGCGGATCTTCCGTCGCACCCCGTCACTGCGCACCCGCGTGGCGTTGGCCACCGCCATCGGCGCGGCGATCGTGGTGGCGATCGTGGGCACCGTGGTCTGGATCGGCATCACCAACGACCGCAAGGAGCGACTCGACCGCCGCCTCGACGAGGCAGCCGGCTTCGCGATCCCGTTCCTGCCGCGCGGACTCGACGAGATCCCGAAGTCGCCCAATGACAAAGATGCGGTCATCACGATGCGCCGGGGCGACGAGGTGACGTCCAACTCCGACGTCGTGCTGCCGCAGCTGCCTGCCGGCTACGCGGACACCCATGTCAACGGTGTGCGGTACCGCGTCCGCACCGTCGACATCCCGTACTACCCAGGGCCCATGTCGGTGGCGGTCGGCGCGACCTACGACGACACCATCGCCGACACGAACAACCTTCATCGCCGGGTGATCATCATCTGCGTGCTCGCTGTCGGCGCGGCCACCGTGTTCGGCTGGCTGCTGGCCGCTTTCGCGGTGCGGCCTCTGAAACGGCTCGCCGAGCAAACCCGTCAGATAGACGCGGGCGACGAGGCGCCCGACGTCGAAGTCC
>NZ_DASSCY010000320.1:0-2621 GCF_035697385.1 Mycobacterium sp.
CGGTCGGTCACCGGCCTGGGCGCCAGCGGCCTAACGGGGATCGATCTCGTTGCGAAGCTTCTCCGCCGGATAGACGGACGCACCGGCCGCCCGGATGCGCTCGGACAGCGCACGGTCCGAGGTTGCGACGCGGATCTCGCCGGGGTTGGCGTCCTCACGCACCAGTCGGACGATCTCGTCGTCGGCCGAATTCGCAGCCGCCTTCGGCGCATGCGCAACCGTGATCACAGCCGATTCCAACGGCGGCGACAGCGGCCGCTCAAAGACCACCGTGACGTCGTCGCCGTGGGCCGTCGCCCACTGCTCGAGCTGGCCGATCAGTGCCCCCATCGCGCGCCGACGATCCCGCCACCAGCCGTCCGGCCGGGAGCCGATCACGTTCATCCCGTCCACGATCCAGCGCATCTACCCAGGCTATTGATCCTCAGCGCAATCTCGGTGAAACCGACGGGACATTGCGGAGTAACGCCTCCCAAGTTGTCTTGACGACATGACCGACATGTTTCATCTGGGGTGGTTCTTGAACTTCGTCGCCGACGAGTGGAACGGGAACTGGGGTGACGGTGGGCGTGATTTCACCGGCGACTTCTACGTCGAGATGGCCAAGGATCTCGAGCGCGCCAAGTTCGACTACGTCCTGATCGAGGACAAGCTCATGGTGTCGACCGCGTATGGCGGCACCATGGAGCACGACCTCAAGCACGGCGTGAACCCCAAACACGACCCGGTTCCGCTCGCTGTGCTGATGGCCGCCGCCACGGCCCGGCTCGGCGTCGTCCCGACGATGTCGACCAGCTTCTATCCGCCATTCCTGCTGGCCCGGCTCTGCAGCACCATCGACCACATCGCCCGCGGGCGATTCGGCTGGAACGTCGTCACATCCGGGGAGGACCGCGCCGCGCAGAACTTCGGGCTCGACAAGCTCTACGAGCACGACGAGCGCTACGTGCGGGCCAGCGAGTACCTGGAACTGGTCAGCAAGCTGTGGGAGTCGTGGGAGCCCGACGCCATCGAGCGCGACTACATGACCGGCACGTACGCCAATTACAAGAAGGTCCACACGATCGACTTCGAGGGCAAGTACTTCAAGTCGCGCGGCCCGTTGAACACCGCGCCGTCACCGCAGTACCGCCCCACGATCGCGCAGGCGGGCGCGTCGCCGCCGGGACGTGAACTGGCCGCGCAGCACGCCGACACGATCGTTGCGCCTGCCAACGGTGTCGAGGCCATGAAGGCCTACCGCGACGACATCCATGCCCGGATGAAGGCCAACGGCCGCGATCCCTCGCACTGCAAGCTGCTCTACCTCGTCACACCGATCGTCGCCGACACCCACGAGGAGGCGCTGGCCAAGCAGGAGAGGTGGTTCACCGACCCGCTCTACATCGAGTACATGCTTGCCGAGATCTCCTCGATCACCGAGATCGACTTCGCCCAGTTCGACCTCGACAAGCCGGTCCCCAACGTGTCGACCAACGGTGAGCGCGGCGCGCTCGAAAGCTTCCTGGCCCGCGGCGAGGGCAAGACGCTGCGCGAAATCGTCACCGGCAGCGGCATATCCGGCAATGTCCCGTTTGTCGGCACACCCGCCGAAGTGGCCGATGAGATGGGCGAGGTGATGGATCAGGTCGGTGGCGACGGCTTCCTGATCACCAGCCCGGTCATGCGACTCAACCGCCGCTACGTCACCGAGATCACCGACGGCCTTGTGCCGGAGCTGCAGAAGCGCGGCCTGGTTCGATCGGAGTACACCACCACGATGCTGCGCGACCACCTGCGGGAGTTCTGATGAGCGACAAGCGATTACATTTCGGTTGGTTCATGAACTTCACCGCCAACGAGTGGAACACTCCGTTCGGCAACGACGGTATGCCGTGGAACGGGAAGTTCTACATCGAGATGGCCCAGGCGATGGAGAAGGCCTGCTTCGACTACATCATGATCGAGGACACGCTGATGGTGTCCGAGGCCTACGGCGGCAACTCGGAGGTTTACCTCAAATACGCCACCATGGCGCCCAAGCACGATCCGGCGCCACTCGCGGCGATCATGGCCGCCGCCACGTCGAAGATGGGCGTGGTTGCGACCATGTCGACGACGTTCTACCCGCCGTTCCTGCTCGCCCGCCTGGCATCCACCCTCGACAGCATCGCCGAAGGCCGATTCGGCTGGAACATCGTCACGTCCGGTGAGGACGGCTCGGCGCAGAACTTCGGCATGGACAAGCTCACCGAACACGACCTGCGCTACGAGATCGCCGACGAGTACGTCGACCTCGTGTGCCAGCTCTGGGACTCCTGGGAGCCGGATGCGGTGGTCCGCGACCGTGAGACCAACACATACGCGGACTTCAAGAAGGTCCACGCCATCCACTTCGCGGGCAAGTACTTCAAATCCCGCGGCCCACTGAACACGGTGCGCTCGCCGCAGGGGCAGCCCACCTTCGTGCAGGCGGGCGGATCTCCAAAAGGCCGCCAGTTCGCTGCGAAGTATGCGGATTCGATCATCGCCGTCGCGAACGGCGTGGAAGGAATGAAGTCCTACCGCGACGACGTCCGGGCCAGGGCTGCGGCGCAGGGCCGCAACCCGGACGACATCAAGGTGCTGTTCGTCGTCAGCCC